>JAHBVU010000010.1 GCA_019637315.1 Gemmatimonadales bacterium | reverse complement strand
GTCGGCGCGCTGCGCCGCGCAGGCGTCATTGTCGAGTGGGGCCGCTAATGGCCCGTCAACGTCGCCGCGGGACGGTGGTCCCGCTCGAGAAGTCCGCGAAGTGTACCCGCTGGCTCGTGCGGGTCGCGACCGGCAAGGATCCGCAGACCGGGAAGTACGGCAGAATTAACAAGGTCGTCCGCGGGTCGAAGCGAGACGCCGAGTCGGTGCTGACGGGGCTCCTCGGCCAGCAGGACCAGGGCATTCCATTGGCCACCGGACGGGACACCCTGGGCGCCTGGCTTGAGCAATCGCTCGACACGGCATCCGACCTCGCGCCGCAGACCATCCACCGCGCCCGCTCCGCCCTCAAGCAGTTGCCGGCGGGACTCCTGACGCGTCGCCTCCGCGACCTGACGGCGGAGATGTTCTCGACCCTCTACGCCGACCTGTCGACCAAGGGCAAGGCGCCGGGCACCGTCCGGTACCTGCACCGGTGCCTCAAGGTCCATCTGAACCGGGCCGTGGCGGCCAAGCGCCTCGCGTTGAGTCCGCTGCGCGATCCGGTCATCCTGCCCCGGGAGGAATCAATCGAGCGCCGGACGCTGACCGGGGCGCAGGTGACACACCTGATCGAGAGCACCGCCGGGCACCGCCTCGGCGCCCTGTGGGCCCTGCTGGCCGTGGCAGGGCTCCGGCCGGAGGAAGCGCTGGCCCTCCGCTGGTCCGATTACGAAGACGGCACCCTGCAGGTTCGCCGGGCCCTGATCCATTTGCCCAAAGTGGGATTCCGGTTCGAACCGACCAAGACGAAGCAGGGCCGATCGATTCCCCTGCCCCCGTCCGGTCAGCGGGCCCTGCAGCGGCATCGGGCCCTGCAGAATCAGGAGCGCCTGCTCGCCGGGAGCGCCTACGGAACCGAGGACCTGATCTTCGCCACCGAGATTGGCCGCCCGCTCCAATGGACGAACGTCTCCCGAGTCTTCCGGGCCGAGATCAAGCGGCGCGGGCTGCCGACGCTCCGACCCTACGATCTGCGGCATTCTCACGCTACTTTATTGCTGGAAGCGGGCGTCCCCGCCAAGGTGGTACAGGAACGGATGGGGCACAGCTCGATCAAGGTCACGTTGGATGTCTACGCGCACGTTACCGAAACGATGCAGGCGGACGCCAACGATCGGCTTGAGGCAGCACTCAGCGGCGGGGTTAGGCAATCTTTAGGCAACGCGAGGGGTGCTGGAAGTGCGTAAGTCGTTGTGGCGTCCGTAGCTCAATTGGATAGAGCATCAGACTTCGGATCTGAGGGTTGGGGGTTCGAGTCCCTCCGGGCGCATCGATCGATTCCAGGGGCGGGCCCGAGCCCCTCCGCAAAGCAAGATCGCGTTGCTATCGTGGCTGTTCTAGATACTCTCCGTCGGTACTACTCGGATTCGTATACGACCCGCTTCGCGGCCGTCGTCGTCGAAGTCACCCGGCACGATGACCATCCGGCCGTCGTCCTCGATCAGACCTACTTCTACCCGTCCTCCGGGGGGCAGCCGCACGACACCGGTCGGCTCGATGACGTCCGCGTCATCGACGTCGTGGTGCGCGAGGATGGCGCCGTGCTGCACCTGCTCGAAGGGCCGATCGGGCCCGGGCCGGTCGCGGCAACGATCGACTGGGACCGCCGGCGCGACCACATGCAGCAGCATACCGCGCAGCATATCCTGTCGCAGGCGTTCATCCGGATTGCCGACGCACCGACGATCGGATTCCATCTGGGCCAGGATTACGTCTCGATCGACCTGGACACGGCCGATCTCGACGAAGCCAAACGGAGCGCGGCCTTTGAGCTCGCCCAGGAGGTCGTCGAACGCGCCACTCCCGTCCGGTCCTGGTTCCCGAACGATGCGGAGCTGGCGTCCATCCAGCTCCGGAAGGCGCCCGATGTCGACGGCCCGATCCGGCTCGTGGCCATCGGGGATTTCGACATCTCGGCATGCGGCGGCACCCACGTAGCCAATGCGGCCGAGATCGGCCTGATCCACTGGCTTCGCACCGAGCGACTGAAGCGCGGCGTGCGCATCGCGTTCCACGCCGGCACCCGCGCTCAACGTGACTACGAACTCAAGCAGCGTATCACGACCGGTCTCGGCGCGGCGCTCAGCTGCTCCCTGATCGAGCTGCCCGACGCGGTCGCTCGCCTGCAGGGAGAACTCCAGACGGCCCGCCGGGACATCGCGCGCTATCGTGACGAGGCCTTGGGCCGAGAAGCCGCAGCACTGGCCGCGTCTGCCGCGATCGGGCCGGCCGGGACTCGCCTGCTGCTGGCTGCCTGGGCCGGACGTCCGGTCGATGAGCTCCGTGCCCTGACCCTCAAGGCCACCGCCCTCCCCGGAGTCATTGCCTTGTTCGCCAGCGCCTCGACGGACCGGACCCAGCTGGCGTTCGGACGGTCCGACGACGTTGCGGTCGACCTCAAGCCGGCGCTCGATGCTGCGCTTGCTGTGCTGGGAGGTGGCAAGGGCGGTGGGTCGCGCTTGATCCAGGCGGGTGCGGCCGCGGCCCCGCTCGAGACAGTCCGGCAGGCGCTCGACGCCGCCGCCCGTCGGCTGGACGGTGCCGGATGAGCCGGCTCGATGCTACAGGCAGGCCCGGGTGGCTGTCTCGTCCCGCCCTGATGCTGATTGCCGCTCTGGGGCTCCTGCTCGCTGCGCACTTGCTCGACGCTGCCGCCCTCACCCACCTCCGATACCCTGCAGCCAACGACCGTGACTGGGGCCGCCTGCTCCGGATCATGGGGTTCGCTCCGACCTGGATCCTGGTGGCCGCCGCGTTCTGGATGCATGGGCACGGCGGCACCGACGACGCGAGCATTGCCGCGCGCGACACAGCCTTGGCCATCCTGGCCGCGATCGCGATCGGCGGCCTCGGCGCCGAGGCGCTCAAGCTCCTGATCCGGCGGGAGCGCCCGCTGCCGACCTTCGAAGGCTACTCCTTTCGGGCGTTTGCTGATCGTCCGTTCAACACCGGCCGCCTGGGGATGCCCAGCAGCCATACCATGGTGGCTTTCGCCGGCGCCGCCGCGCTGGCGTCCCGCTACCCGCGGACCGGCTGGGTCGTGCTCGGCATGGCGGCCGGCTGCGGCCTGACCCGGATCTTTGCCGGTGCCCACTTCCTGAGCGACGTGGTCGCGGCCGGCATCGGCGGCACCATCGCCGGCGTGGCCGCGACCCGCTGGGTCGCCACCCGCCGGCGGCGAGTCGGGCTCGCCTGATGCGGTACGCGCTGCTCGCCCTGGCCCTGCTCCTGGCCGGCTGCCGCGATCCGATCCCGGAAGTCGCGGGGGACATCTCGGGCCACCCGCTGCCCAGGCCGGTGCCCCGCCCGGATTTCGTGCTGACCGATATGAACGGCGGCAGCTACGATTTCGGCAGCCGAACGCGCGGCCGCCTGACCCTGCTGTTCTTCGGCTACACCCACTGCCCCGATGTCTGCCCGGCTACCATGGAGAATCTCGGCGCGGTCATCCGACGAATGCCAGCCGTTGAGCGCGCCCGGCTGGATGTCGTCTTCGTCACGACCGACCCGGAGCGAGATACGGCTGCGCGGCTGCAGCAGTGGCTCGGCCGGTTTGACGCCGAGGTGGTGGGCCTGACAGGCACGATTGCGGACGTCGAAGCTGCCCAGCGAGCTGCACGGGTCGGCGTCGCCATCCGCGATACGGCCAGCGGCAACTATGCGGTTGCCCACGCGGCGCAGGTCCTGGTCTTTTCCCCAGACGATTCGAGCCACGTCGCCTACCCGTTCGGAACCCGGCAGGCGAGCTGGGCCGCTGACATTCCCAAGCTTCTCCAACGCTGGACAGGATCATGACGTGGTGGTGCGCGGCAACCGGTTTGCCCTGGTCGTGGAGCTGGCAAGCGTACCCCGGCGTCTGGATCTTCATTGCCCTGCTCGGCTTCAGCTACTGGCGTTTTGGACGCACCCCGGCGGACACCCGCGCCACTCGCTACTTTCTGAGCGGGCTGCTGACCCTCTGGATTGCCCTCGACTGGCCGCTCGGAACCCTCGGCACCTACCTCGCCAGCGCGCACACGGGACAGTTCATCCTGATCACCCTCGGTGCGCCGGGGCTGCTGCTGCTTGGCCTGAGGCCGCGACTGGCCGCGCTGGCATCGGCCGATACCTTTGCGGCGCGAACGCTGCGGTTTCTAGCCCGACCGGCACCGGCCTTCGTCGGGTACACCACGCTCATGCTTGGTACGCATCTGCCCGACATTGTCGATCCGTTCATGGCCACCCAATGGGGCAGCTTTCTGATCGACATGCTGTGGCTCCTGGCCGGGCTGTTCCTCTGGTGGCCGGTGACTGCGCCCGATGGATTCCGTCGCCTCGCGCCGCCCGCGGCGATGGGCTACCTCTTCGTGCAGACCATTCCCGGTACCGCTCCGGCCGCGTTCCTGATCTTTTCGCAGTACCCCCTGTACCGCCTCTACGAACTGGCGCCCAGGGTCACGGAGGTGCTGACACCCCGCTATGACCACCAGGTTGCCGGACTCCTGATGAAGATCGTCGGCGACCCCGTCGTCTGGATCGGCATTACCATCATCTTCTTCCGCTGGGCCAACGCCGAACGTCGGGCAGACCGCTCCAGAACCCGAACCGAGGCGGCGGAACCGCGGCCTGGCTGACAGTTCAGCCAGGCGCTGCCCGCCGCCGAGAGATTGCCATGGATTGGGATTCCACCCTGCTGCCACCTGCCTTGGCCCGCTGGCTGGGCTACTCGGCCGCCTTCCTCATCATCGGCGCGGCCGCCTTCCGCGGAATCGTGTTGCCGCGGGCCGCACGCCAGGGAGGCGACCCGACGCCGGCCGCGCGGAGAGCCGTGACGATCGCGCGCCTGGCCAGCGTGCTGCTCGCGGTTGCGCTCCTGGGGCGGTTGTACTTTCAGGCGCGGTCGCTGATCGACCCGGAGGAGCCGGTTACCAGGGACATCCTTCAGGCAATCCTGCAAGGGCAATGGGGCAAGGGCTGGCTGGCGCAAGCAGGGGCTGCGCTTGCCGCGCTGATCGGCTGGCGCCTGGCGGGGCGAAATCCTGCGTCGCCGGCGGGAACTGTGGTCAGCAGTATCGCGGCGGTCCTGTTGGTGCTGACGATGCCTCTCACCGGCCATGCCGTCGGCCTGCCCGCCGCCGGACAGCTCGGCTACCCGATGACGACGCTGCACGTCGGCGCCGCAGCGGTCTGGCTCGGAACCCTGGCCGTGATGGTGCTAGCCGCGCTGGGCCGCCGATCGGACCCCGCGCCCATCGCAACTGGTGCGCTGATCAGCGCCTTCTCACCGCTCGCGCTCGCCACTGGGTTGGCCGCGATCGTCGCGGGCATCATCGTGACCTGGCGCTATGTTGGCGCGCTCGACCCCTTTCTCACCACCGACTACGGTCGAGTCCTGCTGCTCAAGATCGGCCTGCTGGCAATCGTTGCACTGCTCGGCGCCTACAACTGGCGGGTCGTGCTGCCCCGCCTCCGGCGCGATGACAACACCCCGATCCGACGTTCGGCCTCGATCGAGGTTGGCATTGGAGTGCTGCTGCTTGCTGTGACGGCCCTGCTCGTTTCGTTCGGCGCCCCTGCCGGCTTGAGCGATGATGAGGGCAGCAGCGAGGAGTACCAGGAGACCGCCGTCCTGCCGTAACCACCCCTCGATTGGCGTAGCTGACAGGCAAACCTTGCCGCCAGCACGCCATTCCTTCCTCTCCAAGCCCGGAGAATCCGGGTTAACGCCGCCTTTCCGGACACTTCCGCCCTGGCCCCGAGCTTGCTGAACATGACTGCGACTGCCCTGCCCGACCATACCGGTCGGAGTCCGAGGCACCGGTCAATACTACAAGGCTCCGTCGATGATCAATCGCGCAACTCTCGGCACGCTGGCGCTCGGTGCGCTACTGACTGCTGCTCCTCTTTCGGCCCAGAACGGCCTGGCCGTTCGCGCCAGCACGTTAGGCCTGGGTGGCGAGCTCTCCTTTCGCAGTACGCCATCGGTCAGCATCCGGATCGGCGCCAACGCATTGTCGCTCAGCCGCGATCTGACTGTCGACGAGATCGACTATCGTGCCAAGCCCGCGCTCAAGAGCGCCACGGCCATTCTCGACCTGCATCCCATGGGCGGCAGTTTCCGGATTTCCGGTGGTGTCATCTGGAGTGACAATCGGGCCGACATCGAAGCGAGGCTGAACGGCCCCGTCACCATCGGCAACCGGACCTATACCCCGAACGAGGTTGGATCGCTGACGGGTGGGATCGAGTACGAGAAGCGCTGGGCCCCGTACCTGGGCATCGGAGTCGGCGGCGGCGGGAAAGTATCGCTCCTGCTGGACGCCGGCGTCATCTTCAGCGGACACCCCACGGTTGCGCTGTCTGGCACGACCAACCTGACCGGACCGGAGCGCGACATCTTCAATGAGAACGTCGAGCGCGAAGTGGCCGAGTTCCAAGCCGAAATCGACCGGCGCTCCTACCTCAAGTTCTATCCGGTCGTATCCCTGGGGCTCCGAATCCGCCTCTGAGACGGGGACGCCCCGGCTGTTTCGTCAGGGCTGGCCCATCATGATCCGCGCGCGCTCCTCGGGCGAAAGCTCGGCACGGGCGCGCGCGGCCGCGCGCCATACGCCCACGCCGATCAACGCCCAGAGAATCACGATCGCCCACTCCAGCGGGAACGAACGACCGGCATCGATCCAGTGCTGCCGGAACGAGCTCACCAGCAGGGTCAGGCTCCCCGCCGCAGCCAGGATGGCCACCGCCGGACCGCCAGGCAGCCGATAGGGCCGCGGCCGATCAGGGTCGAGCTGCCGGAGCCGCGGCAGCGACAGGCACGCAAAGAAATAGGCCAGTGACACGGCGGCCGAGCCGACGCTGACGATCGGGACGACGCCGCCTCGGCCAAGGAAGTTGAGCCCGATGCCAAGTCCCATGATAAAGACGATCGCGACGACGGGCGCCCCGGTCCGGGGGTGGAGCCGCTCGAAAGCCGGGCTCACCATGCGGGCTCGGCTCATGGCAAAGAGCAAGCGGGACCCCGCGAGCGACGCGCCGTTGCCCACCGTGAGGATACCGAAAACCCCCGAGACGAGGACCACCCTGGTAAAGAACTCGTTACCGAAGCGAAGCTTGAACGCGGAAGCGGCCGGAAGCTCCTGGGTGAGAATCGACTGCCAGGGTGTCACCATCCCGATCGCGAAGGCAGCAATCGCGTAGTAGGCTGCCGCGGCCAGCACCACCGCGACTACGATCAAGCCGAGCACCCGGGGCGAAGCACTGGGCGACCGCTCCTCGAAGAGCTGCGGAATCTCGTTGAACCCACTCAGGAACCACGGCACCGTCACGGCCACGGCCAGCATGCCAGGCAGCATCGATCCGCTCGACGAGGCCACGAACGGCGGCTCGAGATTGCCCAGCGACCCACCGAAGAGACCGGCCCCGATGAAAAGCAGCGAGATGGCGACTTTGCCGTAGGTCATCCAGTCCTGGAACTTCGCAGCGCCGTGCACACCCCGGTAGTTGAGAAACGCGAGCCAGACCGTCCATCCCAGCGAGATGAGCAGGCTGACCAGGTGCACGTCGTGCCCGCGCCAGCTGTAGAGCAGCGGCCCGCGAAATCCGGGAAACAGCACATCGAGCATCCACGCCAGCGTGATCGAGATGTAGGGAATCACCGCCGTCATCGTCAGCATGAACGCCCAGCCGACGAGAAACGCCGTCCGGGGCCCGAAGGCACGTTCGACGTAGACCACCTCCCCGCCTGCCACCGGGTACGCCGCCCCCAACTCCGCATAGCAGAGGCCTACCAGCGTCATCAGCAGACCGCCGACCAGAAGCGCGATGACGGTACCGACTGGCCCGGCGCTCTGGAACCAGATGCCGAGATAGACGATCCAGCCGACCCCGACGATGCCGCCGAAGCCGATCGAGAAAAACTGGATGGGGCCAAGCGACTTCTTGAGGTCGGTCATAGGTGCGTGCGAACCGGTGAGCGGTGGAGGTGCGGAACGAGGCTGAACAGGCGTCCGATCAGTAGCTCGACGGCGTCGCCGAGAGACCGAGCATCCGACGTGCCTCGGCAGGCGTCGCGACACCGCGGTTGAGCTCTTCGGCCAGCCGCGCCGCGCGCTCCACCAGCTGCGCGTTGCCGGTCGCCTTCTGGCCACGACGGTAGTAGACGTTGTCCTCGAGCCCGACCCGTACGTGCCCACCAAGCAGCATGGCAAAAGTCGTCATCGGCAGCTGATGCGGACCGATGCCCGAGGTCAGCCAGAGCGTGTTCTCAGGAAACTCGCGCACCAGATGGACCACGTTCTCGAAGGTCGGCCAGCTCGAGGTCTGGTACCCCATCACCGTCTGGATCCAATAGGGCGCCTCGACCACCCCGGCCTGAATCAGATCCCGAATCACCCACGCCCCGCCGGTATGGTACGTCTCCATTTCCGGCTTGATGCCCCACTTCTTCATTTCCTGCGCAAACTGGTTGACCAGCTTGTAGCTGAACGGCAGGCACTCGTCGTAGAGCATTTCCTCTCGCGGGAACGGGAGCGGAGGCTTCCGCGCCGCAAGCTTGAACTTGCTCATGTCCGGCGTCAGGTTGAGCGAGGCCACTTCCGGGCGGGCGGGCAGGCACTGCAACCGCTCCTCCATGGTCATGGACGGGCCGCCACCGGTCGTGTTGTTGATGATGATGTCGGGGCACCGCTCCCGGATCTTTCGGTTGACCTCGAGCCAGACTTCGGTTGTCGTAGCCGGCCGGGTGTGGTTCTCGGGACTGCGCGCGTGGACATGGACCATCGACGCGCCAGCTCGGTACGCGCCATAGACCGAGTCCGCGATTTCATCGGCCGTCTCGGGCAGATGATCATTGGATTCCTTACCCTGCACCCCACCGTTGCAGGCACAGACAACGATGACCGGCGGCATCTTTCCGACGCGCTCGAGATACTCGTACGCATCTGCGTAGCGCCAGAGATAATCGTAGTTCGACATGCGAGTTGGCAATTCTGTGATTGAAGGTTTGGGTTACGACCGAGTCGGCCGGCGGGACCGGCGGCTCGCTGTCCGAGATTGTCGTGACACACCCGAGGACGGGCGCTGGGTCGACTTGAGCGATCGAATCGCCTCGACCATTCGATCACGGCGAGTTCGCTGCGTCGAGAGCGGCTCAGGTGCCAGTCGACCGGTCTGCCGGCCGATCCGCTTGAGCAACGGCCGCTCCAATCGTACTGCAACATTCAGATCGCGCCAGAGGGCGGCGTAAGACGGTCCGTACATCGTGAAGTACTCTTCGACGCCGCGATCGGCGTTGGTATTGGCAACGCCGAACGGCCCCATCAGCGCCCATCGGAGACCCAGGCCGTCCCGAATCGAATCCTCGACGGCCTCGACGTCGCAGACGCCGCTTGCCACGAGATCGATGGCCTCGCGAACCAGGGCCGCCTGCATCCGGTTGAGCACGAACCCCGGCGCGTACCGGTGCAGCAGCACCGGAGTCTGCCCGAGTTCGCGCATGAAGCCCACAACGTCCTTCGTCACACGCGGTGAGGTCTGCTTACCGCCCAGAATCTCAACGGCGGGAATGACGTGCGGAGGGTTGACCGGGTGGACCACGATGCAACGCCGAGCCCCAGCCAGCCCGCGGGCAATCTTCGTCATATCGATGGCTGAGGTGCTGCTGCCAATCACGGTTCGTGCGGGAGCGCAGCGGTCGATTGCCTGGTACAACGCTCGCTTGGCTTCGAGCGACTCCGGGCCGCTCTCCTGAACATAGTCGGCGCCAGCCAGCGCCTCTTCCAGCGAACCGGCCGGCCGCACCCGTGCCAGGACCGTCCTGGCCCTGGCCGCCGAGAGCGTTCCCTCGGCCACCCTCTCGGCCAGATCCTCCTGCAGCCACTCCAATGCCCTCCGGACTCGGTCGGGGTCGGCATCGTAGACCCGGACCTTGCAGCCGGCCCTGGCAAACACCTGAACCCAGCTGCGGCCAATCACACCCGCTCCAATTACCGCGACCGATTGGAATCGCGGCCCTGCTCGAACGCCTCGCTTCGCTCCTGACGCCTTCGGCGCTCGTTCAGCAGTCTTCATCACACGTTAGTTCCATGGTGGGAGGTATGACGCGCGGACCGGCCAGAGCGTGGCCAGCGTTGCGCCGTCGTAAAGCCAGCCGCCTTTCATCACATACGCGATGTCTGCGGTCCGGCGGATATCGGCAAGCGGATCGCCGTTGAGCACGATCAGATCGGCCAGCTTGCCGGGCACAATGGATCCGATCTCGGATTCGAGGCCGACGAAGCGCGCCCCGTGCATCGTGCCGACCGTCAGCACTTCGAGCGGTGTCATGGCCTCGGCCAACGCCCATGCCTCCCAGTGCGTCCCGATCCCGGGCTGCTCGCCGTGCTCACCAAGCCCGCTGTAGGCCCCGGCACGCATCATCTCGGCTGCCGTTTCGGCCATGAAGGGAAAGGAGAACTCCGACTTCGGCAAGACCCGCTCTCCAGCCGTCATTCGGGCCAAGGCGGCACGTGGAAAGACCCGGAGAAACTTGGCATCCCGGTCGAGCCCGGCCCGAGGCCGGTAGTACGTCTTGGCGCCGTTGACATGCCCGGCAACGATAACTGTCGGCGGATTCTGGATCCCGGCCTGACCAAAGAAGGTGACCACATCCCGGTAGACCGGAAACGGCGCGATCAGGTGCTCCCAGCCGGTCTGACCATCCAGCGCCAAGCCGACATCGAAATAGAGCGGCCCGCCCTCCCCCGTCTGGGTAATCCCCCGCGCCCGCGCGGCCTGAAGCAACAGCTGGTGCTGACGCCGGGAGGTCTGCCGAAAGTTCTTGATGCTCACCGCGCCCTGATCGGCACGGCGGTTGATCTCGAACGCCGCTTGCTCAGCATTCGCGATCTCGACCTGGTCGCCCCACGCCACGCCGCTGGAAATCAGGATATCGGCGGTCGTGTAGGTCCGCGGCCCGATCATCCGCCCGGCATCGACCAGCTCGGCCAGAGGAAACACGGAGCGGGGTGAGGCGGACGGATCCACAATGGTCGTGACACCGTAGGCCAGCGCGGACGCGGAGGCGGGACGATGAAAGGGAATGACGCCGCTCGCTTCCGTGGTATGGTGGGCATGCACGTCGACGAGACCGGGAATGATCGTCTTGCCACGCACGTCGACGACCCGGGACACCCCGGTCGTGTCGCAATCGCCGACGCAGGCAATCCTCGCCCCTCGCACCACCACGGTTCCAGATGGAATGACCCGGTCGCCGTCGATCGTGATGATCCGGGCGCCGACCAGCGCAATCGCGCCGGAGGGCAAAGGCCTCGGCACGTCGAGCGCGATCGGTACCACCGTCACGGTACCGCGCTCGACGTCATAGGTGACATACCGGCTGCCGCTGCTCAGCTCGAGCGTGGTGGCGTCGCGCCAACCGGGGTAACTGCCGCCCAGGTCGCCGACTCGAGTGCGACCCGGCACCGCGACGTTCGGGTCGGTCGTGATGGCCGAGTCGGGTGACGCGAGGGCGCGCAGGTCCTGGACCCAGACGCTGCCCGCCGTTTCGAATGCCAGCCACCGCCCGTCCGGCGACAGGGCCGGGTGACCGAACACGCCCGCTCGCCGCGCAGGAAGCGTTGCTACTGGTTGCGCAGATCCGCCGGCCAGCGGAATCCGACTCACCCGGACCACCTGCCGGAGCGTCTCCTCGGAGGGAAAGGGCTTGTACAAGCTGCCCAGGCCCGCCGCATTCTCGAGCTGATCCGCAACGCTCACGTCGGCGCCGAGATTGAAGAGCTGGCGCGGCTCACGGACGGAACCGAGCGGCGCGCCCGCCGCACCATCCGGGCCGATCCGGACGATCTGCCACCCGCCTCGCGCATCCCACCCGTTCCAGTCGGGAGCACGCGACCCGGGCCCGCGCACCACGATCGGTCCCTCCGCGGTGAGCACGGGAGAGTAATATTCGCCGGCATCGCGTGTGACTCGGACCGGCGCACCACCGGCCGGAGCGACGGTCCAGACCTGCCCCCGCGACCGATCGTCCCAGGTCGCATAGATCAAGCGATCCCCGCCCGGTGACCAGCGCGGGGTCAGCACGACGCCCGTCGTCGAGTCGCCCGCGAGCGCACGCGGCACGCCCGATGGCAGATCCATCACCCAGAGCCGCCCGACCGCGACAAACGCCAGCTGCTTGCCGTCCGGCGAACCGGCGGGCCACTGAATTGCCCGCGCGCGAAAGCCTGTGTCGGCAATGGTGACCCGGCTGCGCGGCTGCTCGGACATGACCCGGTGGACCCTGGCCGTGAACGGAATGGTGACGACGGTACCAGTTGCCACGTCGACCTTCCGCAGCTTGCCACCTTCCGAGAGAATGATCGCCGAGCCGTCCGGGGTCCACGCGTACGCCGGTACCGCACGATACCCGTACTGCGCATTGACCTGGGTCAGATCCTTGGTAATCGGGGCCAGCAACCGCCGTTCAGCGCCATCCCTCAAGTCACGCACCACCAGCACCGTGCGCGGGCGAAAGGTGTGGCCGCGATACTCCATCGTCTCGTCCGGCTCCTCGAGCGCAAATGCCAATCGGCTGCCGTCGGGAGAAAGCGCAGGTACCAGCGCCGCCGGAGGATCGATTCCCACATCCGCCGCATAACCGGTGTTCCGGAGCGCCTCGATCGCCTGGGGAGACAACTCGGCCGGTTCGTTGCTGCGGACGTTCTCGATCCGCCCCGAGGCCAGTTCGAGCCGCTGAATCCGGTGTCCGGCGGCCAGCAGGCCCAGGCCCTCACCGGTCGAGTACGAGACATGAAAGTAGAGATAGCGGCCGGTCGAATCGAACGCCGGCGCCTCGTAGTGGGTCAACTGCCCGCCAAGCAGTCGCGTCGGTGCGGTGCCGTCGAGCGGCAACCGCCATAACTCGGAGGTCTGCCGGTGCCAGCCGCGACCCGGCGTACGGAAGGTCCGGACCGCCACCAGGCTCTGACCATCCGGCGCCCATGCCGGGTCCGTAAAGCGGGTGGCCTCATCGGCAAACACAGAGCGGGGGGCGGTTCCATCGGCAGCCATCACCCAAACGTTGTTCTGCCCACCCCGGTCCGAAATGAAGGCAATCGACTTCCCATCGGGCGACACTGCAGGATCGAAGTTGAGGGCGTTGCCCCCTGACTCGGTCAGCACCGTCGCCTCTCCCCCCTGGATCGGAACCCGATAGATCTGCGCCAGCAAGTCGAACACGATCCACTGCCCCTCGGGCGTCACATCGACCGACATCCAGGTGCCCTCGTCGGTCGTAAAATCGATGACCCGGGTGGTCCCCTGCGGCGGCAGCAGCCCGCCGGGAACGGCCGGACCAGCATCCGAGCCAGCCGGTCGACATCCAAGGCTCACCGTTAACAGCGCGCCGATCACCCCGATGATCTTTGCCCTCATTCCCCGCTCCCCGGGCCCGTGAGGCCCAACACTATCCGTGTTGCCCATCCTTGTTGCCCCCAAGGGGTGACCTTACCTTCCGCGGCACATGCGCCTGCACCCCGAACCGTGACTGGAACCTGGAACCCGATTTCGACCTCGACCCTGAGCGACCGGGTCTACTCGGCGCTGCGCGACGGGATTCTGCGGGGCGTACCAGGCCCGGGAGAGTTCGTCCGGGAGGTAGATGTCAGCGAATCACTTGGCGTCAGTCGCACCCCGGTTCGCGAAGCCCTGGCACAGCTGGCCCGCGACGGATATGTCGAGCGGATTGCCCGGCGCGGCTATCGCGTACCGGCCGAATCGGTGGATCGTCTGCTCGAACTCTATCCGATCGTGGCTGCTCTCGAAGTCCTGGCCGGTGAGCTGGCCTTCCCCAGGATCGACGAGGCCACCATCGCTCTGCTGCGGGAGGCGAATCGTGAGTGCATCGACTCGCTCCAGGCCAATGACATTCGGGCTTCGATCCACCTGAACGACCGATTTCATCATCTGTTGTCCGAACCGTGCGGTAACCAGCATCTCTGCGACTTACTCGATCAGTTGCGGGCGCAGGTCGTGCGACTCGAACTCTGGTCTGCTTCCCACCTCGAGCATGCCATCGAGGCCACCCACCAGCACGACGATATCATCACGGCCATCGAGCGCGGCGACTTCGCGACCGCACTGGCGCTACTCAAAACCAATCGGCTCCAGACCTATACTGCGTTCCTCCAGGTCACCGGTCGCACGCCCGCCGACACCTAGTTCCCGGGACGGTACGCCCGCGAGAGATTCGCCTTGATGTCGTCCATGGTGAACCAGATCGGCTTGAACTTCCCCGCAGCAAACAACGGTGCCTGGTCGAAGAAATGGGGTGAGGCCGGATCGCCGCTCTGGCCGAACGGCGTGATCGACCAGGAACGGATCGTCGGTCCGAACTCGATCACAGCAACGTAGCCGGATCCGCTACCTGCGTATCGGCGCTTTGTCCCGGTGTTCGGAGCCATCGAAAGCGCGAAAATGGTCCCGACCCCGCTGCCGTCCGCCGACGGCAGCGGCAGACTCGGGCGATCGTCCCGATATCCGGTCTCGCCGGCGCGCTCGTGCGGGCGCTGGAGCCGATGATGCTCACCGAGCGTCACCCGCTCGCTGCCAAAGCTGGCCCGAAGCGAATCGCGCACCTGCTCGAGTGCGCTCATCCTGAACCAGGCTGTGGTATCCGCTCGCGCCGACCGCGCACCGGCCAGCCACTGATAGCGAGTGAACCAGAGCGCCGGCACTGAGGCCACCGCGCCCCGCCGATCCCAGGCCAGCAGTTCCTTCACCATCGGCGACAGCGCCGCCGCACGATCGGCATCGTAGGCCGCCAGCTGTCGCCACTCGTCTTCGATCAGTGGTAGCTCCCGATCGGCCGCATAGAAGCGGGTGTCGAACGCCATACTGGCCCAGCGCTCGAACGTGAACTTCCCGGGACCGGCAAGCAGCTGGCGGGAGGCCCGCGCCCGCCAGTTGTCCGGATGCAGCGCGATGTACCGCGGATAATCCTTGCGATCGGGATTGGCACCCGCAGCCGTGGTGAGAAACGGTGTCGAGTTGGTGTTCTGCATCCACCCCGCCGGCGGATTGAGCACCTGCGGCATCTCGTCCGGCGTGTGGTAGCCCTGCCAATCCGTGCGCGGATCACTGCCATCGACGGGCTTGGTCCAGTCGAACGACGGATCGCGCCGCGGCACGGCGCCCGAATGAATGAAGAAGATGTTCCCGTCCCGATCGGCGTACATCACGTTGTGATGGACCAGGCCGTTGATCGCGAGCGCGTCACGAAATTCGGCCAAGTTGCGGGCCTTACCCATCGCATACCACTGCTGCAACAAACCACCGCGATCGAGGCCCCCCAGCGCGACGGCCAGGCTCTTGCCGTTCCGTTCGCCCACGATCGGACCATGGTGGGTTTTGCGCAGCGCAACATGACGCGTCTCGACGCCGCTGGCCGTCTTGACCCGCAACGAATCACGCCACTCGACCGACATCCGATAACCGCTGCCGTATCGATACGCGAGCGGACGGGCCGGATCGTCGAAGGCGACTTCCCAGACGTCAGACATATCGGAGCTGTTGACCGTGAGCGCCCACCCCAGGTGCGCATTGTGGCCCTTGACCGGTACCGCCGTGTTGGCGTACGCCGTCAAGCCGGTCATGTTCCAGCCTTCGTCGCTGATCCAGTGACTCTCGTAGAGCGGCAGCAGCGGGGTGTGCGGATTGACGAAGAGCATCGGATAACCCGACGCGCTTTTGGCGGCGCTGACCGCCCACATGTTGGAACCTTCCTCCTTACCCCGGGGAGCCGGCTGCACGATCCCCGCAAGGGCACGAAGGTCGATGTCCTCGGTGATCAAGCTGAGGCCTCGATACATCGCCAGTGCCATCCAGCCTTCATAGCGAATCGGGAGGCGCGGCTTGACCGACGGGTTCTTGAAAAGAAAGTAGTTGGTCCCGTCTGCCCAGCCATCGACGAGCCCCTTGATCTGCGGGGTGCTCGCGGCGTACTCCTCACGACTCAGCCGCTCGACCTCGAAGGCCCGCACCATCAGATCCCAGCCAACCCCGTCCTCACCCTGCACTTCCGCCAGTCGGCCCAGCGCCTGGATGTACGCCGGTTCCGTCTCCTGAAACCGGTCCTCGGCACGAGCATAGGCCATCCCGAACATCGCATCGGCGTCGGTGCGGCCGTGGACATGGGGAACACCGTAGGTATCCCGATAGATCGTGACGTTACGGGCCTGGCGCTCCCACCGGCTCACCTCCGCCCGCGACGGACGACTCTGCGCCGCAGCGGTGGCGGTGAGCCCAAGCAGTATGGACAGAACAAGGCGAGCATGCAGATGCATCGATCCCCCTTCCAGCAATCCTGTCGAGTCTGGATGATGTCTCGGGTCAGCTGCCCGACACGCCGACGCGAACTCCGGCGGCGAACTGGTCAAGATTGTATACTGTCGACAATACTGCCGGCACCCGATCGCCGCAAGGGGCGACTGGTTAGGTCAGGTCGTTGGGCACAGAGAGCCCCACCGCCTTCATGAGGGCGAGCGCGTTGCTGCGTCTGACCACAC
This sequence comes from Gemmatimonadales bacterium, assembly GCA_019637315.1. Lineage (NCBI taxonomy): Bacteria > Pseudomonadati > Gemmatimonadota > Gemmatimonadia > Gemmatimonadales > Gemmatimonadales bacterium. The sequence goes on along the minus strand of JAHBVU010000010.1, from coordinate 100,349 downwards.
CCGGTTTGAGGTGATAGTCGAACTCCAACTGTCCGTCGACCAGGACGTCTTCGAGGTGCCAGTTCTGCGCCCGAACGCCGAGGCGAACTGCGCTCTCGGTCAGAGCCAGGTCATGCGTCGTGACCACGCCTGCCGCCCCCAGATCCACCAGGCCATGCAGGATCCCGTGCGCACCAATGGCCCGATCGTGAGAATTGGTGCCGCTCAGCAACTCGTCGAGGAGAAACAGCACTCGCTGCCCTGCTTCGGCTGCGGCAACGATGTCCCGCAGCCGCAGGATCTCCGCATAAAACCGTGAACGGCCCTCCAGCAGCGACTCGCGGAGCACGAGCGAAGCGCCAAGCGCCCACTGGCCCGCGCCGAACCGGTGAGCCCGGACTGGTGCACCCGCATAGGCCAGCACCAGGTTGGTCCCGATCGCTTTGAGCAGGGTGCTCTTGCCCGACATGTTCGAACCGCTGACCATCAGCAGGCGGCATTCGCCCCCCAGAGTCAGGCTGTTGCGAATGGCGCGGTCGGCCGGAAGGAGCGGGTGCGCCAGGCCGGCTGCCTCGATCGGTTCGCCGACACCACGGATCTCGGGAAAGCTGGTATCGGGCTGCTCGAAGGCAAAGGTGGCCAGTGACACCAGGGCTTCGAGCTCACCGACCCCATCCCGCCAGTCGGCCGCGCCGGTGCCGATCCGCTGACGCCAACGTTCGACCGCGACGCCCAGCTGCGTACCAAGCATCAGCAGCGCAGCGAGCGGCGCGAACAGCTGGTTGCGTCGCGCATCTGCCAGATCGGTCAGTCGCTCGAGCCGGCGAATCTGCAGCACGGCAGACCCTGCTCCGCCGTACCATGACGCGGCCAGCGCCGCCAGCCGGCCGCTCGTGAAGGTCTCTGCCCGGGCGCGATCGACCAGCGTCGCCAGGACCCGAAGCTCGCGGACCGGGCGATCGACCGATTGCAGCACCCGACGCACCCGGTCACGAACGGCAAGGGCCAGCGCAACGCCGACCCCGTACGACACCGCCGGTACGATGCCGGGCACCTGTCCAGCCAGCGCCAGGACGGTCGTCACGACGTTGCTCGCAGCGACCACCATCGCCGCAGGTCCGATCCAACCGGCAAACGGAACCGGCGGGGACGCGAGCCAGGGTCGCAGCACCGAGGCATCGAGCACTTCCCGCACCTCCGGCGCCGCCACAGCGAGGTCGTGCCGCAGCTCGTGCTTACCGGCCAGCTCACCAACCGCCTCCTGGCGCTCGCGGATGACGTCCGCTGGTGCCGGTGTCAGCAACCAATCCGCCAGCGTGCTCGCGCCACCCTCCGTGCCGGCCGTTGACAGGTACTGAAAGAGCGAGCCGGGACCGAACAGCTCGAGGTCGTCGGCATAGAGGTGAGCCTCACTTCGGAACCTGACCCCATCGTCGCCGCCATCACGCCAGCGGTGCTCGAGCCGCGCCACCCCACGCTCGTAGTAAGCCACCGATCGGGCCAGACGCCCGCGTCGGCGCGCAATCCGCTCGTGCCAGACCACCAGCGCGATGAACCCGACCGCGAGGCCTGCCACGATCCACGTCGCGACCCCGCCCCGCGCAAGCACCGCCGCCACCGAGGCCACGACCCCAGCCACAAACACCCCGAGCCGCACCAGGCCAACCCGGGCAAACCGGGCGCTCTCGTCCGCAAGTTGCGCACGGGTCTGATCCAGTTGCGCCTGATACACCCGACGCGGCTCGTCCTGCCGCTCGACCGTCACGGGCTCGGCGGAGTCGTTCGCCGAACCTGTCGGCCCGGCAGCACGCCGTCGACCAGCTGCCCGTCTCGAACCACGAACACACCGTTCACCATGACGTGCGGTATCCCCTCCGACGCTTGCGCCGGGTCGTCGAAGGTTGCCCGGTCGATGACACGCTCGGCGTCGAAGACCGTCAGATCGGCATCGGCCCCGACTTGAACCCGGCCCTTGCGTGCCATCTCGGGCAGCGCGCCCCGGAGTCGTTCGGCGGGCAGATACGACATCTTACCGAGCGCGTCCATCAGCGAGAGAGCCTTTCGCTCGCGAACGTAGCGACCCAGCACGCGTGCGTAGGTACCAACCCCCCGCGGATGGCCACGGCCGTTGATGATGGGCACGCCATCGCTGGCGATCATGACCCCCGGGTGCGCCACCAGGGAGTCAACCGTGGTCTCGGGAATGAGATGGATGATGATGGGACCACCCTGCTTGCGATACCGGTCGAAGCTTTCGCGGGTCAACCGCTCACCGGTCGCGGCCCACTGAATGTCGCCGTAGCTGATGCCGAGCCGCTCCTGCCACCCGGGATCGAAGATGGCCGACTCGATGGCGGTCGATGCAGCTGTATAGGGATACACCTCAGTCGTTACATCCACCCCGCGCGCCCGCGCCGCGTCGATCATGGTCGCGAGCTTGGGTCCCTGAATCAGCCCGCTGCTGCCGAGGTGCACGATGTGAAGCGAGGCCCCGCTCGTCAGCGCGTTGGAGAGCATCTCCTGAATCGATCCGAAGCTGCCGTTGGGCTCACCCACGCCGGCGCCGCGCACATGGACGTAGATCGGCACGCCGTGGGCGGCGGCCAGTTCGAAGACCCGGTAGATCTCCTGCGGGCTCGCGGCCGGCGAGTAGTTGATCCCCATCCCGATACCCAGTCCTCCCACCCGGAGGCCTTCCTCGATCAGGGCAACGAGCCCGGGAAACTCGCTCGCCTCGAGGCGCTGGTGCGACCAGATCGGAAAGCCCTGGGCGTTGAGACGACCGATGGCCGGATCATTCTCAGAGGTCGCCCCGGTGATGTACTGGATCCGGGCTCCGATGTGACCCACCGTGCCGCCGTAGTTGAGCAGCCCCTCCTTCGCTCGCTCGGCATACCACGACTCGACCGGCCACACGCCCGCCTCCATTTCGAGCGCGGTGGTGACGCCATCGCGCGCCTGCCAGCGATTGTCGCTCAGGTTCTGCCCGTGCGCATGGAGGTCGATGAACCCCGGCGCCACGACCAGGCCCGACACGTCCACCTCCTGGACCCCGCGCAACGGCGACGTCGACACTGCGACGATCCGGTCGCCCCGGATACCGACGTGACGAACCGCATCGAGACCCGATTCGGGGTCCATCACGCGGCCTCCCGCCAGCACGATGTCGTACGACTCGCTCGAACCACCGCCGCACGCCACCACGCCAAGCCAGGCGCACACGCCGAGCGCCGCCAGTCGATTTCTCAAGGCCATGACACACTCCAAAGCGTTTGTGAGACTGCCGCCAACGAGACGCGACCGATCCGGGAGACGTCCCCGTCACGGTCGCGCCGATATCGAAGAGAGACGCCGAGGAACTTCAGGTCGTGTGGTCGATCGGTTCGCTGGTCTTGAACTCCGGCAACCCGGCCAGGAGGGACCCCAACGCCCGCTCCCAGAACCGCCCCAGGTCCCGCAGCATCTCGACCCACTGACTCTCGACCAGGGCCCGCGACCCCAGCTCCATGGCGCTGATCGGGCGGGCCGCGAGCAGCGGCTGGAAGATAAACGACGTTAGGCGACTCCGGATCTCGCGCGGATCGGTCGCCTCACCAATGATGGGCCGATCGGGATCGGCTGGCTGATCGCGCAGCCGCAGTTCGAGCTGCACCAGCACCCGGATCAGAGGCCAGGCAGCGATCGGAATCGTAATCCGCCGCGAGCCCGCTGTTCCCGGGTCATGGACGTATCCCGTCCAGCCGACCATCGGAACCGTGCCGTCATCTGCCGCGGTACCCTCGAAGAACCAGTCGATCGGCAGGTGATAGGTTCGCGCCAGCCGCGCCAGCGTCCGGGTGTCCGGCTGCTTGGCCCGACCAGCATGCAGTTCACGCAGCAGCTTGTACGGCACCCCGGCGTGCACCGAGGCGGCAAGGAGATCACCATCGTGGACATCGTCGACCAGCCGGCGGACCCGGGCAGTCACTTTCATCCACGCCGCGCGGTCCGATCGGGACGCGCGCGCGAAGCATCGCTCTTTCAGCATGGGGATGTCGTCGTTGGAGCTACCTAAGATTATGCCATGCGCGCGAGAGCGCCAGAGGGCGCCCGCAAGTCATTGTACGTTGCAGTGTTGCATTTCGTTGAACTCTGGTTGATCGGACCCGGGTAGCCTGAATGATCTTCTGACTGCGACGGCAGATGATCGACTATATCGCGTTCTCGATGTACTGTGCCACCTGTCACCATTGGACCGGACAGCGGCGCCCCGAGATGATGGGCGGGCGGATCTACACCCCTCGTCACGCCACAGTCGGCAGCTGCGACTGCCCCACCGGCCACTGGCGCGGCCGGCTCAAGCCCGGCGAATCGAATTGCCCGCACTGGGCCCAGTGGAACGTGATGCGGGAGTTCACCGGCCCGCCTCCGGTCCGACCACCGGCCACCTGACCTCGAAGCTTGGGCTCGACTCTCGTCCGCTCCCGGTCTACCCTTCTCCGATGCACGCATCTTCTCCACGGCTCGTCGGAGCGAAAACATGACCGAGCGGTTCGCCTCTCACGTCCTGATGGTGGCACCCTACGAGTACCGGTCGAATGCCGAAACCGCCGAGTCCAACGTCTTCCAGCACAGCGTCGACGCCCGCCGAGGTGCGGAGCTTGCCGAGTTGGCCCTGCAGCAGCACGCTGAGTTTCGGAATCGCCTGATCGACCACGGGGTGATGGTCACCTGCGTCCGAAGTCTCGACGCGACACCCGATGCGCCGTTCTGCAACAACTGGTTCTCGACCCATCCCCCGACCGACCTCGGCCGAGAGGGCACTTTGGTGCTGTACCCGATGCTGGCGCCGAGTCGGCGCCTGGAACGTCGCCCGGAACTGGTCTCGCTGCTCCGGCAGCGATACCCCCGCACCGTCGACCTCTCGCCGCACGAGCAGCAACACCTCTATCTCGAGAGCACCGGCAGCCTCTGCCTCGACCCACGGTCCGGCGTTGCCTACGCGGCCGTCTCTCCACGCACCGATCTCGGCCTGGCCCGGATCTGGGCCGCCGAGCTCGGCTATCGTCTCGTCGCGTTCGAATCGACCGACGCCACGGGCACGCCGTACTATCACACCAACGTGATGATGTTCCTCGGGCACGGGCTGGCCGGAGTCTGCCTCGAATCGATCAGCGAACACGCCTCCGACGGCCTGGTCAGTCGTGACGCGGTCGAAGCCAGCCTGCGAGAAGGGGGCTTCGAGATCCTGCCCATTTCCCGCGATCAGGTGCTCGCCTACTGCGGCAATTGTCTCGCGCTCATCAGCGACAACGACGAGCGCCTCTTCGCGATGTCGAGCACGGCCTACCGCGGCTTCTCCGAGATCGAGCGGCAGCGGATCAGCAAGCACGGTACCATCGTACACGCTGAACTCGACGCCTTCGAAACGCTCGGTGGCGGCTCGGCCCGGTGCCTCCTCGGCGAGCTCTACTAGTCTCGATCCGCAACTCCTCACTGCGACAGGCCACGTCCATGCTCATTCGCTCAGTTTCGGTGCTGACACTCGCACTGGCCGGGGCCCTTCCGGCACAGGCGCCCCGTCAGCTTCAGCCTGCGGTCGCGCGCTACGTTGATATCAATGAACCGGTCGTGGCCCTCACCAACGTCCGGCTGATCGATGGCACCGGCACCCCGGCGCGCACCCGACAAACGATCCTGATCAGCGGCGACCGGATTGCCGCCGTCGGGCCAACGGCGACCACGGCCGTACCGAGTGGGGCGCGCCGAATCGATCTGTCCGGTCACACCGTGATGCCCGGCATCATCGGGCTCCACGACCACATGTACTACAGCTCTGCAGCCGGCGGATCGATGAAGCTGATGCTGCAGAGCTATCCCCGCCTCTTTCTGAGCGCGGGTGTCACGACCATCCGGACCACCGGGAGCGTCGACTCGTACCAGGAGCTCAACCTCAAGCGTTCGCTCGGCCTTGGTGAGCAGCCGGGCCCCGACATTTTCGTGACCGGGCCGTACCTGCAGGGCCCCGGACCCGGGCCTGGAGCGATGTACCCGCTCTCGGGCCCCGAGGATGCCGCGCGCCTGGTGCGCTACTGGTCTGAGGAAGGGGTCTCCTGGTTCAAGGCGTATACCCAGATCTCACGGGCCTCGTTGGGTGCGGCCATCAAAGAGGCGCACAAGCACGGCGTCAAAGTCACCGGTCACCTCTGCTCGATCGGGTTCCGCGAGGCCGTGGCGCTCGGCATCGACAATCTGGAGCACGGTTTCCTCGACAACCTCGAGTATTTCCCCGGCAAGCAGCCGGACCAATGCCCGTCGGACTACGTCACCCAGCGAAAAGTCTACGGCAACCTCGACATCAACGGACCCGAGGTGCAGGAGACGATTCGGGAAATGGTCGCGCGCGGCGTCAGCATGACGTCCACACTCGCCGTCATCGAGCTTGGCTCGGGCCGCCCCGTCCCGCGCGATCCGCGAGTGCTCGCTGCGCTGTTCCCGGCGGCGGCCGCGTCGGTCGACTCCTTCTACACCCGCTCCGCCACGCAGAACGACCCGGTGCTGCTCAAGGCGTTCAAGAACGGGATGGCCTTCGAACGGGCCTTCGTGGCCGCGGGAGGCCTGCTCGGCGCCGGATCGGACCCCTGCTGCCTGTCGGCGATTGCGGGGTATGCCGACCAGCGGAACTACGAGCTCCTGGTCGAGGCCGGCTTTTCACCCGAAGGGGCCGTGCAGATCATGACCCAGAACGGCGCCAGGATTCTGGGCATTGCCGACCGCGTCGGGGCGGTACTGCCGGGCCAGGAAGCAGACCTCGTCGTCCTGCAGGGCGACCTGACGGGCGACCCCGGAGTCATCCGCAACGTGGTGACCGTCTACAAGAGAGGCCTGGGATTCAGTTCGGCAAAACTGACCGCGGCCGTCAGAGGAATGGTGGGAGTTCGCTGATCGCTTCGAGCAGGGCGCCGATCCGTTATCGGCGCCCTCCGCCTGACCGGGTCCAGTACCCCACCGCGCCAGCCAGTTCTCGCCCGGCCCGCCGCCAGCTGCCCTTCCAGGTCAGTCGGCACCAGGCCCGCAGGTAGGTCCAGCGCAACCGCGGATCAGCCAGACATTTGGCATAGTAGGCGCCCCGCCCGCGGTCATAGAGTCGACGCAGGCGGTCGACATCCTGGTCCGACCGGCGATCATGATGGTGATAGACCACCGGCCCCGGATCAAACGCCCCGGCAAAGCCATTCGCCGCCAGCCGCGCAACCAGCTCCACATCCTCGGCGGGAAACGGCGTACCGGCCCCAAACTCCGGATCGAATCCGCCAACCGCCTCGAGCGCTGAGCGACGCACCGTCAGATTGGCGCCGGGCAGGAGACCAGCCGGGACGAAGCTTCTCGGCGCCACGGCAACACGGTTGGTACGCATCACGACGGCAACGGCAGCATCGGCCCGCGTGTACGGCAGGAGACGCCCCCCGACGAAGTGAACCCCAGGTACTGCAAGGCACGTCCTGATTCCGTCGAGCAGCTCGGGATCCGGATAGCAGTCGTCGTCGGTAAACAGCACCAGCGGCCCGGTCGCTGCGCGCCACCCGGCGTTGCGGGCTGCGCCAAGGCCCACGCCATCGGTCGTCACTACGGTGAGCCGCTGGTCATGACGTTGCTGGCCGGCCAGCAGCTCGGCGGTTCCGTCGCGAGACCCGTCGTTGACCACGATCAGCTCCCAGTCCGGATCGTGCCCCAGCACCCCGTACCGCTCGAGCGTCGCCCTCAATGCCGCCCCACGATCGCGGGTGCAGATCACGATCGAGACCCGCTCGGGCATGGATCGACTCAGCCGGCCAGCGGTCGGGTCCGACGGGTCAACTGCCAGATCGCCGTCGCCAGGACCACGACGACCGAGAGAATCAGCCCCTCCCGCATGGTCATCCTGGTCGCCAGGAGCAGCGTCACGCCAACACCGAGCGCGGCAAACAGGCCGCCGGCCGGCAGGCGGAACGACGCTTCGCCAACCGCCGGATCCGACCCTTCGCGCCGCCGGAACACCGGCAGGGCGAGACAGATCAATCCGTAGGTCGCCAGTCGGGAGACGGCCGAGAGCGTCAAGTTCTGGAGGAAGCTCCCGCTCAGTGCGAGCATCAACGAGAAGGCCGCATACGCAACGATCGAGACACCCGGGGTGCGGTACTTCGGATCGATCTTGGCAAAGATCCGGGGAATGTCGCCCTGGTCGGCCATGGCGTAGCTCAGTCGCGGCACGTTGATCATGCTCGCTGCGAAATAGCCGTACAGCGAGAGCAGCGCGCCGACCGCCATGAAGCTCGCTCCGGCCGGACCCACCAGCGCGCCTGCAGCCGCGGACAGCGGTCGACTGTGCGCAGCTGGATCACTGAGCGCGAGACTGGTCACCAGCTGCACCGAAGTATAGAGAACCGCACAGGCACCGAGCGCCATCAGCAGCGCGAACGGTGCATCACGGCGAGGGTTCCTCGCCTCACCCAGCGGCACCAGCGAGGCTTCGAACCCGCCATACGCGAAGATCAGCAACAGCAGCACTTCGATCCAGGTGCCCGTTGTCGGGGTGGCGACAGCAACCGGTTCGACCGCGCCACGGCCCGCCACCAGGGCCAGGCCGATCACCCCGAACAGCACCAGGGGGATGATCTTCGCGAGGATCAGGACATTGCTCATCACGGCGCCCTGACGGACGCCAACATAGTTGACCGCAGCAAGCGTTCCGAACAGCAGCACCAGGACCGCCGTCCCGACCCCCGGCTGACTCACCGCCGGCACGAACTCCGCCAGGTAAATGACGAACAGGTTCGCGTTGGTCGCCGTGGCCGTCAAACGAACGAGGTAGGAGAGCCACCCCATCTGCACGCCGACGAACGGCCCGAAGGCAGTTCGGGCATAGAGGTAGGGTCCCCCGGCACCGGTAAAGCGGGAGGCGACCTCTGCCACACACAGCATGATCACACCGATAGCCACTGCGGCCATGACCCATGCCCACCAGGCAGCTCCGCCCACCCTGCCTGCGATCACGGACGGAAGGCCGTACACGCCGCTCCCCAGGATGCCGTTCAGCATCAGGCCAACGAGGGTCCATCGGCCCAGGCTGCGGACCAAGGTACGGTTCGAGTCGGTCATGGAACCGGCTTACTCCGCAGAAAGTCGAGGGCCAGATTGGCCATCGATCGAACCCCGGTGGGCAGCGCGGCCTCATCGGCAAAGAAGTAGGGTGAGTGGTTCCGCGGTACGGTGTTGAGGTCCTGACCCTCAGGCGAGACACCAAGGAAGTAGTAGAGCCCGGGAATCTCCTGCGTGAATGCCGGGAAGTCCTCGGCGCCGGTAACGGGCGGCATGGTGGGATTGACCCCGCCCTTGCCTGCGGTTCGGGCCAGCGTCGGTGCCATTCTCTCGGTCAGTGCGGGGTCATTGTACGTGAGGAGACCACCACTTGGAATGTCGATGGTCGCGGTCGCGCCGGATGCAGCCGCAATGGAGGTCACGGTCCGGCGCACGCGATCGTGAATGTCCTTCCGAACCTGTTCATCGAAGGTGCGGATGGTTCCCACCATCACGACACTGTCCGGAATGATGTTACCGCGGTTGCCGCCCTGAATGCTGCCAATCGTCACGACAGCAGGCAGCGCCGTGATATCGACCTGCCGCGACACGATCGTCTGCAAGCCGAGCACGATCTGCGCCGATACGACGATCGGGTCGACCCCGCCCCACGGCACCGCGCCATGCGTCTGCCTGCCCTTCACCACGATGGTGATCCCGTCGGGGGCGGCCATCGCGCCGCCCGAACGGTAGCTGAGCGACCCGAGCGGGCCGGGCCAGACGTGCAACCCGAAGATCGCGTCCGGACGCGGGTTCTGAAGCACGCCCTCCTTCACCATCAGCGGCGCTCCACCCTCCTCGCCCGCCGGCGGTCCCTCTTCGGCCGGCTGAAAGATGAACTTGATGGTGCCCGGAATCTGGGCCCGCATCCCGGCAAAGATCTCGGCCACCCCCATCAGAATGGCGACGTGGTTGTCGTGCCCGCAGGCGTGCATGACCCCGACTTCGGCACCGTTGTAGATCGTCCGGACCGTGCTCTTGAACGGCAGGTCGACGAGTTCGGTGACGGGAAGCGCATCCATATCCGCCCGCAGCGCCACGACCGGGCCTGCTCGCCCGCCGCGCAGGAGCCCGACCACGCCTGTCACACCCACCTCCGTCTGCACCTCGATACCAAGGCTGCGAAGGTGGTCTGCCACCAGCTTGGCTGTCCGCACTTCGCGATTGCCGAGTTCCGGGTGCTGATGGATGTCGCGACGCCAGGCGATGACCTTGGGCATTACGGCGGTCAGCCGCGTCTCGACCTCACGGGCCAGGGGGTCCGAACTGCCTGACTGCGCCATAACCGGCTGGCCGGCGGCCAACAGGGCCAAGCCGACAAAGGTTGACCGAACCACGGGACCTCCCTGCAAAGGGGGGAGACAACAGTACCAAGAAGGAAGACCCAGAAAGTACGGCCGGACCGGGCCGATCCCAAGCCCGGGCAGGCCGTCTCACGAGATCAGAGATCCGACTAGATTATCGAGATGACCACCACTGCTCCGACTCAGCTCAATTTCGGCACACCCGCCGAACTCGACCAATCCCTGTCCAGCATGGTTCACCGGCTGCGCGGATCGGTCATCCTCAAGATCGCGGCCGAGGTTCGCGCGATGATCGCGGCCGGTAAGCCACTCTGCAACCTGACCGTGGGCGATTTCGACCCGAAGCAGTTCCCGATCCCGGAGCGGCTGCTCGAAGGGGTGCGGAATGCCCTGGCTCGGGGCGAGACGAACTATCCCCCGTCCGACGGGATGCTCCCGCTCCGGCAGGCCGTGCTCGACTATGTCGCGCGCGAGCAGGGCGTTCGGTATCCGCTCGAGGCCGTGGCAATTACGAGCGGCGGCAGGCCGGTCCTCTACGCGGCGTTCCGGGCCATCGTCAACGAGGGCGATACCGTCGTCTTCCCGGTACCGTCGTGGAACAACGACTTCTATGTCGACATCCTGAACGGCAAGACCGCAGCCGTTCCGACCACCCGGGCCAGCGGCTTCCAGCCGACGCTAGAGCAGCTCGCACCTCACTTGGGCACCGCCGCGCTGCTCTGTCTCTGCTCGCCGGGCAATCCGACCGGCACCGTCATGAAAGCCGAGACGATCCGCGAAATTTTCGAGGCCGTGGTCAGCGAGAACGAACGGCGGAAGCGTGAGGGCCGTCGACTCCTCTTCGTAATCTGGGATCAGATGTACGGCACCCTGATCTATCAGCCGGCGGTGCACCACAATCCGCTGGCCCTGGTGCCCGAGGCTGCACCGTACGTGATTGCCCTCGACGGTATTTCCAAGTCGTTCGCAGCAACCGGGCTGCGGCTGGGCTGGGTCCTCGCGGCGCCCGGCATCACGGCCCGGATCAAGGATCTGCTCGGTCACGTCGGCGCCTGGGCGCCGCGGGCGGAGCAGATTGCCACGGCCGAGTTGCTCAACGATCCGGCGGCTATCGCCAGCTATCGGGAGGTCACTCTGGCTGCGCTGCAGGCCCGCCTCGATGCGCTCTACACCGGATTCGCGGCGCTCAAAGCTGCGGGACAACCGGTCGACTGCATCGAGCCGCAGGGCGCGATGTACCTCTCGCTCCAGCTCGACCTGGTCGGCCGCTCGTTCGGCGACAAGCCGATCCGCTCCAATGAAGACATTCGCCAGCTGTTGCTCGAGCATGCCGGCCTCGGCGTGGTGCCATTTCAAGCCTTCGGGTTGGCGGAAGAATCGGGCTGGTTCCGCCTCTCGGTCGGCGCGGTGTCCCTTCGGGACATCGAGGATGCCTTCCCACGAATCCGGACCATGCTGGCGCAGGTCCGATAGGCCCATCAAAGTATGCGGCTGCTCCGCATCATCATGACCGCCGCCGTGACCCTCTGGGTACCCGGCGGCGGCGTTGCACAGAGCCCTGCCGGGCTGGCGGTGGTCAGGGGCCGGGTTATCGACAGCCTGGTCACGGGCGGCCCGCTCGCAGGCGCGAAGGTCGAGCTGCTGGAGCTGGCCCGCAGCACTACGACCGATGCGCGCGGCGTCTTCCGCTTCGACAGCGTCCCAGCAGGGTCCTACCTGCTCGCGTTCAGCCATCCCGACCTGGCAGCGTTCGGCTTCACGCCGCCGGAGCAGGCGATTCGGGTCGAGGCCGGCGTCGGCCAGCCGATCCAACTCACCACCCCGGCAGCCGCCACCATCTACTCCCGCCTCTGCCCTGGCCCGCGAGAGCAGGAAACCGGTGTTCTGCTCGGCACCCTCCGGGAGGCCACCAGCGGTCGACCGCTCGCGGGCACGATACGAGGCGAGTGGATCGTCGGCATCCTCGGTGTCACGGGCGAGATGACTCGCCAGCCGCGGCAGGCAGCTGCGGAAGCTGACTCCTCCGGACGCTTCCAGCTGTGCGGCGTCCCGACCGACGTCGCGGTTGCGGTGTGGACCGCGAGTGAGGGTTACGAGGGCGGACCGATCGAGGTCCACCTGACTGGCAAGGAGGTCGGGGTCCGCCACCTGACGCTCCGGGTAGGCGCCGCAACGCCCGCCGGGCAGGGTCGAGTCTTCGGGACGATCACCGGCGACGGCCGACCGATCGCCAATGCACATATCCGCGTTCTGGGGCGTGACGCGTTCGTGGAGTCCGACGCCGCCGGTCGTTTCGTCCTGGACAGCCTTCCGGTCGGATCCCATACGCTCGATGCCCGCGCCCTGGGCTTCACCCCCTTTCGCCGCCAGGTCGACGTCGCCTCGGGTGGCGGTCTGTCGATCGACGTGGCCCTCGCTCCCCTCGCCCCCGAGCTCCCGGAACTCAACGTGACCGTTTCGGCTGCCGCTGCCGCCTGGAACGGATTCGAGGCACGCCGTCTGCGTGGCATGGCAGGACATTTCATCACACGGGAGCAAATCACCCGGCGAGGTTCGCTCCGGGTCGAGGACTTGCTGCGCACCGCGCCGGGCATTCGGGTCGAGCAGGTCGGGGGAAGCGATTACCGCATCGTCGCGCTGCGAAGCGGAAGCGGCCTGTCCCAATGCCAGCCGGCCATCTTCGTCGACAGCTTCAAGATCCCGCTCGATCCGGAATCCGGATTCTCGCTCCCGGTGTCCCCACACGAGGTCCTGGGCATCGAGGTACACAACAGCACCTCGAGCGCACCGCCCGAGTACCAGCTGGCGGGAGGCAGTTGCGGCGTGATCCTGATCTGGACCCTGCGAGGACGCTCGTGATCCGACGGTTGGTACTCCTGACCGCCACGGGGCTGTCTCTGACCGCCTCAGCGATCCTGGCCCAGCAGCAGGACGATGCGTCGGCTGCCGTATTTCAGCGCTACGCGGATCGAACCGCCAAGATCCAGGTCGTCGAGCGCGGATCAGGGGCCAAGGCATCGATGGGATCGGCATTCTTCGTGGCAAGCGACGGCCGCCTGATGACCAATTACCACGTCGTGGCCGAAGCCGTCGGCAATCCGCGCTACCGGGTCGAGTGGATCGATCAGACGGGCATACCCCACATCGGACGGATCCTGGCAATCGATGTGGTGCGCGACCTCGCCGTCGTCGGCACCGACCGCCCGCGAGATCGGTACTTCACACTCTCGGTGCCGTTCGTCGCGCGGGGCACCCGACTCTACTCGCTCGGCCACCCGGAGGACCTCGGGCTCAGCATCGTCGAAGGGGTCTACAACGGACACCTCCAGCATACGCTCTACCCCAAGATTCACTACACCGGCCCACTCAATTCCGGCATGAGCGGCGGGCCGGCGCTCACCGCGAACGGTCAGGTTGTCGGCGTCAATGTTGCCACCGCTGGCAATTCCCTCAGCTTCCTGGTCCCGATCGAAGCGGCCATCCCCTTGATGGCCCGCAGCGAGGAGGCAGCCGCCACGACCGAGTCGGGCGACTTCATCGCGGAGGTCGGTCGTCAGGTGCTGGCCAATCAGGGCGCGTACCTGGGCACCCTGTTCCAAGGCAACGATTCCACCATCGCGATCGGTCCGTTCATCCTGCCGACGCAACCGGCGTCGTTCTTTCGCTGCTGGGCAGACGCCGAACGCAATCCCGACGCGTTGTACGAGGTGGTCGACCACCAATGCTCGACCGACGACTACATCTATCTCTCGGGGCGACAATCCTCGGGAATCGTGTCGCTGTCGCATCGGGTGCTGCTGAGTCGCGGACTCAACCCGATCCGGTTTTATTCGCTGTACACTGCCGAGTTTCAGAGCTCGTACGCCGAGCTGGGCTTCGGCAGCTCCGCTGACCTGACGAGCTACCAATGCTCGGCGGGCAACATTCGGCAACCTGGCGGCGTGATCCGAACCCGGTTCTGTCTGCGCGGGTACACCAAGTATCCCGGACTCTACGACGCCGTCATCAAGGCGGCCATGCTCGGCGCCCGTGATGCCGGGGTGGTCAGCCAGCTCACTCTTTCCGGCGTGAGCTTCGACAATGCCCAGCGCCTCGGTCGGCAATACCTCGAGCAGATTCGATGGTCCCGCTGATTCTCGAAATTACCGACGGCAGGGGCCGGCTCCGTGAACGGATCCGACTCGGCGGCAACCGGGTCACCCTGGGACGGGCCTACGACGGAACCGTGGTGCTCGACGACCCGTACGTCGATCCGCTCCACCTCGAGCTGACGCCCGGCGAGGACGGCACCCTCGAGTTCAGAGACGCCGGCTCACTCAACGGCACCTGGGATACGCGGTCCGGGCAAAGAGTGGCCCACGGACAGGTTCACCCCGGAGCCGAACTGCGGATCGGACGATCCATCCTCCACTTCATCCCAGCCGATCAGCCGGTGCCGCCTGCCATTCCCGACGTCGCGGGCAGGAACAGCACACGGCACCTGCTGGTCGCCCGACGAAGCCTTGCGGTTCTGACTGTCGCCGGCCTGCTCGCCGTGACGGCGCAGTACTTCGCGAGCACGGAACCGATCGGGATAATCGACCTGATCACACCCGCTCTGGCCAGCCTCCTGATGGTGGCGATCTGGGCTGCCGGCTGGGCATTCACGAGCCGGCTGATTGCCCATCGGTTCCGCTTCCTTGCGCACCTGGCATGGGTTGCTCTGGTGGCGGCGCTGTTCTCGATCCTGGGCGCGGTGTTCGACTGGATCGGGTTCTTTCTGCCGATCCGCTCCATCGGCTATGCCGAGGCCGCCATTTGGTTTGGCCTCGGCAGCTGGCTCCTGGTGGGGCACCTCGAGCTCGTCTCAGACCGCCCCGTTCGCCACCGATGGGGAGTGGCAGCCGGCGTCACAGCCGTGGTCGTGCTGGTCGGAACGCTGCTCAGTCGAGCGGAGGGAATCGACGACACCAGCTGGTCCAGTCGGGATGGCATGCTCAAGCCGGTGTCAGCCCGGCTGATTCCGACCCAAAGCATCGATCGTTTCTTCGAGCGGACCGAACGGCTCAAGAAGGCAGTCGACGAGTTGTCGGGCGCACCAGGCCAACCGGCGTCCGACCCCTGACCTGTCAGGCAAATCCGTTGGGATTGCCCGACTGCCAGCGCCAGACATCCTGGCACATATCGTCGAGGGTGCGGACCGCTGCCCACTGCAACTCCCGCTCTGCCAGGCTCGGATCGGCCCAGCACTCCGCCGCGTCGCCAGGCCGACGAGCCACGATCCGATACGGAATCGGGCGGCCAGCAGCCCGGCCGAAAGCCTCGACCATTTCGAGAACGCTGTATCCCCGCCCGGTACCGAGGTTATAGGTCACGATCCCAGGACGGGCCGCAAGCTTCTCGAGCGCCTTCAGGTGCCCGAGGGCCAGATCGACGACGTGGATGTAGTCGCGAACGCCGGTGCCGTCGCGGGTCGGATAGTCGCCTCCGAAGACCGCGAGTTCCGCCAGCCGACCTACCGCTACCTGCGCAATGTAGGGCACCAGGTTGTTGGGAATGCCGTTCGGATCTTCACCGATTCGCCCGCTCGGGTCGGCTCCGCTCGGGTTGAAGTAGCGCAACAAGGCAATCTGCCACTCCGGTTCGGCCCGATGGAGATCGCGCAGCATCTCCTCGATGAACAACTTCGAGCGGCCATAGGGGTTCACGGCGGACAGCGGAAACTCTTCGGTGATCGGCACACTGACCGGATCGCCGTAGACGGTGGCCGACGAACTGAAGACGAGCGTCCTGACCGCCGCGGCGCGCATCGCCTCCAGCAGCACCAGCGTGCCGTTGATGTTGTTGTCGTAGTAGCGAAGCGGCTGAGCCACCGACTCGCCCACCGCCTTGAGCCCCGCGAAGTGGATGACCGATTCGATCGGCCCGGCCGCGAAGACCCGATCGAGCCCGGCCCGGTCGCGGATATCGACCCGGTGGAAGGGGATCGGCCGGCCAGCCAGCTCCTCGACCCGGCGGAGCGCCGTCTCGCTGCTGTTGCTGAGATTGTCGACCACGACGACGTCCTGCCCTGCCCGGATCAGCTCGAGGACGGTGTGACTGCCGATATACCCTGCTCCGCCCGTCACCAGGATCGCCATCTTTGCTTTCTCCTCGCTGGAAACTCCGCTCGGGCCCCGACGCCGCCCGGCGGCACCCAAAGGTGCAACGACTGTGCCTGAAAACAACACCGCACGGGCTGGTGGGCGACCCGTGCGGCTTGAAGTTTGGCCAGGTGTTGGTCCAACCGGAAGGAACTACCTGGAATGGGGACAGCCCAACGCCCGCCGCAAGACCTCGGGCGCCCGACCTTGAACACGGAACCCACCAACCAGCATTCCGCGGGAGGGACCTGCAACACGCGCCGCAGAATCCGCTGCCGGCAGCACGACGGGCGGAACGAGGGCCCAGACACCCTCCTCCTCGACCGTCGGCTCCCAGGCAGTATCATCCACGGGACCGACTTCAACCAATCGAACTTCACCTTCCGCACCAATCGGTACGGGAATGACGAACCAGGTCCGACGCGCGGTGACCGGGCATCGACCGAAGAAACCATGCATTGCACCGTCCGCTACGGCCACGTCACCGCTGACGGAAATCCGAAACTGGTGTGTGGCACCGCAGGCATTGCAGCGAATCGCGTCCACGTTCATCATCTCCAATGGTGCCAGCATGCCATCCTCGCTTGGTCTGTGCGCACCGTCATGATGCGCGCGGAGATACGTTAGGCATTCCCGATACAAACAACAAGTTGGGAAAAAACCTTGCCGTTCGTGCAAGGAAATTCCTAGGTTCGCATCAGCACATCGTCGAGACTTGGCGCACCCGGCTGGCGCATCCGTTCCAAGCACAACTGCTGTAGCGCACGGACATTGGTCACACCGAGCGCCTTCTCGACCTTGACGCGATGGAACTCAACCGTCTTGGTCTCGACACCGAGCAACTCGGCAATCTCCTGCGTTGTCTTTCCCAGGCCGAGGAGCGCAAACACCTGGCGCTGCCGTCGGGAGAGCACCTCCAGCGGGTCGGTGAGCCGACTCGCGGCCGACTGACGTTCGTCTTCGACGGCCGGACGAGTCCGCGCTTCGAACTTGGGATTGCGATAAGTTCGACCGGCCAGGACTGTCTCGACGGCGCGGAGCAGATCGGTGTCGGATGAAAGCTTGACCACGAAGCCTGCCGCTCCCGCGCGAAATGCCTCGTCGACATAGATCCGCTCCGTCTGCATCGACACCACCAGCACCTTGGTATTGGGAGCCTCTCGACGAATGTCTCGACAAACGTCGAGCCCGAGACGATTGGGCATCAGCAGATCGAGCAGCACCAGATCAGGCGCGAGGGCGTGCACCTGTTCGAGCACTGCCGCCCCGTCGTGGACCATCCCGATGACCTCGTAGGTCGGTTCGAGCATGGCCTTGAGCCCCTGACAGACCAGGGCATGATCGTCCGCCAGGAGAACCCGGGCCCGCATCACGCAGCCTCCCGTTCCGGCACCCACGCAATGATGCGCGTGCCGCGCCCGGGTCTGCTCACGATCGACAGCTCTCCCTGAACCGCACGCAGCCGCTCCGACATGCCCAACAGGCCGAGCCCCGCCCCAACCCCCTCCGTCACATTCATCCCGCGTCCCTTGTCCTCGATCTCGAGCACGATACCATCACCCTGTGACGTCAGGCGGACCACGGCGGCGCGAACCCCGGCGTGCCGCGTCACATTGCGAAGCCCCTCCTGGGCAATCCGGTACAACGCAAGCGATGCGGCGGCCCCGACTCGATCGAGCACCAGGTTCGAGTCCGCATACACCTCGACGCTCAGGTCGTCCGAGACCTTCATGTCGACGGCCAACCCCCGGAGCGCCTGGACCAGGCCGAGATGATCGAGGATGGCCGGGTGCGCCCGCCGGGCCATGCTGCGCACCTCATCGGCCAGGTCGTTCAGTTCTTCGCGCAGGCCGTCGATTCGCTGAGTCACGGCCGGCGTCGGCCCCGGGATGGCGCGGCCGAGCGCGCTCAGTTCACCGCCGATCAGCGCGACCCGCTGAATCACGTCGTCGTGCAGTTCCCGCGCGATGCGTGATCGCTCAGCCTCCTGCGCTTCAACCATGCCCTGACTGAAGCGCCGGCTCTGCTCCACCTGGCGCCGCTGCGCAACGACAATCACACCGATCACCGTCGCCGCAAAAATCACCGTCACGGCTGCGGTCAGGACATAGACCCAGAAGATCGTCTCCGGACGCAGCGCCGGCATCGGATCGGCTCTCCTCACCCGCCGGGTACGACCGATCGGCGTGCCCCTCGCCGCCCGGTCGCCACAGGACGGTCAACCTGCCAGACGCCCCAGGCAATCATCAGGTACCCGGCAATCGCCAGGACCAGGCGCGCGTGGTAGGCCAGATTGACCAGATCGTTCCGATCACCGAACAAGTTGGCCAGGAGCGGCTCGAACACCACGGTTGCTCCGTAGATCACCATCATCCCTGTGCAGAGCCAGAACCAGAACTCCGAGGTCCAGCGTTCGTAGGTCACCTGCACCCGGGTAACCAGCGTGAATCCGGACGCCGCCGTGACAAAGAGGATCTGCGCCGGCCCCGAAACCAGGCTGAAGTCCGCCGCAACACCCTGCAGGTACTGCGCAACGCCCCAGGTGACCACGTAGGCGCCGATCGCAACCAGGACGACCTGTCGCTGCCAGCGCTTCGGTTGCCAGGCAGCAAAGCCCAGCAGCGCCAGGATCGTGGCCACCAGTTGCGGCCCTTCCTGCAGCAGGCGGGTCCGCACCCCGCGGAGCGACAAGGGCGCGGCAACCATGGCATAGGCGAGATAGACGGCAATCGAAACGATATGGAACCGGCCACCCCGATCGAGGATCGACCAGCGCCGCACGCCCCAGAAGACCACCACGGCCATCATGACGGTTTCGGTCGTCGCCAGCCAGAAGTACGCCGTCGCCTCTTCCATCGCGCCGACTAGAAGTTGAAGACGCCGTTGATGTCCCCACAGTACGGCGGGCACTTCCACGGCGTGTCGCCGATGATGCCCTTGAGGATGTCATTGCCCTCGATGTCGACGCCGCAGAACATCAGCGTCACGGCACCCTTGGCATCGACACCCGGATAGAAGCGCAGGCCAGCGCAGCCCTTCTGCGCCAAGATGTCCTTGAAGATGTTGACGCCGTAGGCCGAGGGCACCAGTTCGCCAGCCCGCCCGGCGAACTTCTTGAGGTAGAGCAGCCGCATCCGCCGAGCCTGGGCATGCGTCAGCCGGTGCTTGCGGGTACCGAACGGCGGCACTCGGCGCTTGGGCTCTTTGGCCGGCGCCTTGACCACTGACAGCTTCGATGTCGCGGCGCGCTTCGAGGGTTTGCGAACCATCATTGATGCTCCTCACACGGGTCAATTCGAATATCGGGGCGTCCAAGTTCGTTCGACGTCGTTGAACCTGGCCCCAACAGCACAAAACTCCCAGGCTGCCAGGCAAAGAACAAGTTGGGAAAAAACCTTGCTTTTACCGAACAAAAGCCGAAATTGTCGAAAGTGCCGCGGGGACGGTGTCAGGGCTGGACCGCTGCAGTAATTGAGTGTATATTCAATTATTATTGGTTTGTAAATGATTACTTGGCAAGCGCTTGAAATACACGAATTGAGTAATCACAATTGCCGGAAGAATCCGCAACAAGCACGAGTGACGCCTCCGACCGCCAGCCCCGATGGCGCCGACGCCCCGCCGAACGACGCAGCGAAATCGTCGATGCTGCCGCCAGTGTCTTCGGCCAGCGAGGTTACGACCACGCCACGCTGACCGACATCGCCAAACGAGCCGGCGTCTGCGTCGGCACGGTGGCACATTACTTCGGCAGCAAGGAAGACCTCTTCCGCGCCGCCCTGTTCGACCGGCTGCATGAGGAGTTCGCCAAGGAAGAGGCGATTCTCGCCGGCCACCAGGGCTCCTACCGAAGCCTGATCGTAGGGTTGCTGCAGCGCATGGCCGACCGGGTTCGGCGTCTGGGCACCGGGGATCTGCTGTTCACCGGCCTGGCCCAGGCCAGCACCTTTCCCGAGGCCGGCCACCTGCTCTGCACCGAAGTCGGCGACCGCTGGCGTCGCCTCTTCTCCGGCGCGATCGAGGCCGGGATCCAGCACGGCGAGTTCCGCCGGCTCGACCCGGATCGAACCGCACGAGTCCTCGCAAGCGCCCTGATGGGCATGCTCGTCGCCCATGCCCGCCTGTCGCACTTCGATCCGCGCAGTCCGACCGCCGACCACATGGTCGAGACCTATCTCGACCTCGTCAGCCACGCTCTCATCGAGCCCGGAACACCCTGAGCATGTACTCGACTCACCGCTACCCGATTGCTGCGCTCCTGCTCGGCTTGCCGTTGCTGGCCTGCCAGGCTCCGCCGCCGCCCGTCATGCCGCCAACCGAAGTCACCGTGGTCGAAGCCATTCCCCAAACGCTCGGCGAGTCGATCGAGTTCATGGGCGCCGTGGAGGCGTACCGGAGTGTCGAAATCCGGGCCCAGGTGGCTGGGATCGTGCTCGAGCGTCCTTTCACGGAAGGCGCCGCGGTTCAGGCCGGTCAGGTGCTCTACCGAATCGACCCGCTCCAATACGATGCCGCCTGGCGCAGCGCCCAGAGCCGGCTGGCCGAAGCCCAGGCACGGCTGACCAACGCCGAGCGCAACCTGGCGCGCCTCACGCCGCTGCTGGCCGACAACGCCGTCGCCCGGCGCGATGTCGACGACGCCGATGCCGAGCTGGCGCGAGCCCGCGCCAGCGCCGACGACATGCGCGCCGCCGTCGACCGCGCCAGGAAGGACCTCGACGAAGCCACCGTCCGAGCACCGATTGCCGGGCGGGTCGGCCGAGCCCATCTCCAGATCGGATCGCGGGTCACCGGCCCCGGCGATCTACTGACGACCATCGACGTGATCGACCCCGTGTACGTCTCCTTCCGCCCCAGCTCGGCACAAACACTTGCCTGGCGGCGCGATCCGGCCACGGCCAAGGCGCTGCAGCCCGGCGGCACCGTGGAGATCGGCCTGACCCTGCCCGACGGCTCCGCCTATCCCCGCCAGGGCCGGATCGATTTCGTCGATCCCGTCGTCGACCCGGCCACCGGAACGCAGCAATACCGCGCCACCTTCACCAACGGCGAACGGCTCCTCGTCCCGGGACAGTTCGTCCGGGCCTCGCTGCGCGGCTTACAGCGAGCCAACACCCTCGCCGTGCCCCAGCGCGCGGTCCAGCAAGTCCTCAACCGCCAGTTCGTCTATACCGTCGGCGCCGGTGATACGGTCCACGCCCGCGATGTTCGCACCGGCCCCTTGCTCGACAGCCTCTGGATCATCGAAGAGGGTATCGCCGCCGGCGATCGCATCGTCGTCGACGGGATCCAGAAGATTGGTCCTGGTGCGGTGGTCAAGCCGGTTGCGGCAGCAAGGCCTGGCGCATGAGTACGCCGAGCCCACTCCCGCCAACCGAGCGGGAGTACCTGTTCATCCGGCGACCCGTCACGGCCGCCGTGATCTCGATCGTGATCGTCCTGCTGGGGCTGTTCGCGATACGTACCTTGCCGATTGCGCGGTTCCCGCAGATCACGCCGCCCTCGATTCAGGTCACGGCTGTGTTCCCGGGCGCAACCGCAGAAGACGTGGCCCAGGCGGTCGCGGCTCCGATCGAGCAGCAACTCTCAGGACTCAACGGGCTGCTCTACTTCAAGTCGGCCAACTCGTCCGATGGCGTCATGAACCTGGAGATCGTGTTCGACATCTCGCGCGACCAGGATCTGGCCGCCGTCGACGTCCAGAACGCGGTCAAACTCGCCGAGCCGCAGCTCCCGGAGGAGGTCCGCCGCAACGGCATCGTGATTCAGAAGTCGCAGAGCGACATTCTGATGGTCGGGTCGCTGACCTCCGACGACCCCAATCACAACATCGAGTTCATTACCAACTACGCCAAGCTGTACGTCGAAGACGAGCTGAAGCGAATTCCCGGCGTCGGCAACGCCCAGGCCTTTGGCGGGCGCGAGTTTGCCATGCAGATCAGCCTGGATCCTGATCGAATGGCGCGCCTGGGCGTCACGGTCCAGGAAGTGGCCGCCGCAATTCGGGATCAGAACGCCACCAACCCGGCGGGGCGCCTGGGCCGACAGCCTTCGCCCGAGTCGACCCAGCTGACCTTTGCCGTGACCACCCGGGGCCGGCTCGCGACTGCTGCGCAGTTCGACAGCGTGGTGGTGCGGGCCCGAACCGACGGCTCGCTGATTCGAGTAAGCGATGTCGGCAGCGCCACCCTGGGCGCCCGCAGCTACGACGCGACCGGTCGCCTGAACGGCAAACCGACCACCAACTTCCTGGTCAACCAGCGGCCGGGCGCCAACGCCCTCGACGTCAAACAGGCCATCGACGATCGGATGGCGGAGTTGAGTCGGACCTTCCCGCCCGGCTTCCGATGGCAGGCGGCGTTCGATACCACCCCGTTCATTCGGGAGTCGATCACCGAAGTCGTCAAGACCCTGCTCGAGGCGATGGTGCTGGTCACGCTGGTCGTCTTCATCTTCTTGCAGAGCTGGCGCGCCACCGTGATTCCGCTGCTGGCCGTTCCCGTCAGTATCATCGGCACCTTCCTTGGCCTCCAGGCCCTGGGCATGTCGATCAATACGCTGACCCTGTTCGGCCTGGTGCTCGCCATCGGTATCGTGGTCGACGACGCGATCGTGGTGATCGAGAATGTCGAACGCATCATGGCCGAAGAACACGTGCCTCCGCGCGAGGCCGCCAATCGAGCCATGCGGCAGGTGTCCGGCGCGCTGGTGGCCATCGTGCTGGTGCTCTGTGCGGTGTTCGTGCCTGTTGCCTTCATCGGCGGGGTAACCGGCGAGTTCTACAAGCAGTTTGCCGTGACCATCGTGATCTCGGTGGTGCTGTCGGGCATCGTGGCGTTGACGCTGACACCGGCCCTGTGCGCCGTGATGCTGACTCACTCCAACGAAGACAGCACCAACAAGTACGCTCGGAAGTTCAACGCCTGGTTCCACCGGGTTACCGATCGCTACCTGGGCGGCGTCGGTCGTCTGGTCGGCCGGCCCCGGCGCTGGCTGGCTGTCTTTGCCGTGATGACGGTCCTCACCGCCGTGCTCGCTCGTCGGGTCCCGACCGGGTTCCTGCCAACCGAGGACAAGGGCTTCTTCGTGATCTCGATCCAGCTGCCGGACGCGGCGTCCCTGCCCCGGACCGAGGCATTTGTGGAACAGGTCGAAGCGATGCTGGCCCGGGAACCTGCCGTCACCAACATTACGGCCATGGTCGGGCTCGACATCCTGACCCGAGCCACCCAGACCAACAGCGCCACCATGTTCGTGCGCCTGGCACCCTGGAAGGAGCGGAGTGCGGATCAGAGCGTCGACGCGATCCTGGCCCGTACCAACGGCGCCCTCTGGGGCATGAAGGAAGGGATTGCGTTCGGCTTCAACTTCCCCGAGGTCCCCGGCTTGGGCACGTCGGCGGGCCTGGAGCTCAACCTGCAGGCGCGGACCGGCAGCGACATCCGCCAGTTTGCGCAGCAGGCACGCGCCTTCGTCGCGGATGCCAACGCGCTGCCCGAGATCCAGGGCGCCAACACCAACATCCGCGCCGATGTTCCGCAGGTCTACGTCGAGATCGACCGGGACGCCGCCGCAGCGAAGGGCGTCAGTATCGGTGCGATTTCGTCGACGATGCAGGCTCTCCTGTCGACGCTCTATGTCAACGATTTCAACCTCTACGGCCGAACCTGGCGGGTTCAGGCCGACGCCGGAGCGCCGTTCCGCCAGCACCCGGAGGATATCTCCCGTCTCTACGTCCGGGGCCACGGCGGCGACATGGTGCCATTGGGCTCGCTGATTCGAACCGAGATGCGCACCGGGCCAAGCATGGTGACCCGATTCAACGGATTCCCCTCCGCCATGGTGACGGCCACCCCGAAACCAGGCAAGAGTTCAGGGGAGATGCTCGATGCAGTCGATCGGCTGGTGGCCGAGAAGTACGCAGCCGAGGGAATCGGATCGGCCTTGAGCGGGCAGTCGTTCCAGGAGCGGCGTACCAGCGGCGAAGCCGGGTTGGTCTTCGTCCTGGGCCTGATCCTGGTCTTCCTGGTGCTTGCTGCGCTGTACGAAAGCTGGGCGATTCCTTTCGCGGTCGTGCTCGGCGTGCCCTTCGGAGTGGCCGGCGCCTACCTGGGCGTCTGGCTGCGCGGCATACCCAGCGACATCTACTTCACGGTCGGCTTGATCACCGTGGTCGGGCTGGCGGCCAAGAACGCGATCCTGATCGTCGAGTTCGCGACCGCGCTCCGACGGAAGGGCCTCGCCGTTCGGGAGGCGGCCTTGCAGGCAGCGCGAGAGCGCTTCCGCCCCATTCTGATGACCTCGTTCGCGTTCATCCTGGGTGTCCTGCCGCTGGTGGTCTCGGGCGGCGCGGGCGCCGCAGGTCGACACTCACTCGGCACCGGTGTGTTCTTCGGGATGCTGGCGGCGACCATGATCGGCGTCTTCTTCATTCCCCTCTTCTTCTTCGTGATCCAGCGGCTGACCGAGCGAAAGCATTCTGTGCCGGCCAGTGCCGCGGAGGGACGGTCATGATCCGCTCGCTTCGCATTCTCCTGCCGCTTGCCCTGGCGGCCGGCTGTGCGGTTGGCCCCTCGCCGCAGGTCCACCCGGCTCCGATCGCGCCGCTCCGGCCGGCCGCGACGGACGGGGTTCGGCAGCCACTGCTCGATTCACTGGTCACCGCCAACCTGCCCGCGACCGGACCGCTCGTGCTCACCGACGACCCGGCAGCGATCGCGCTGCAGTGGCTCGACGTGGTCGACGATCCGGCGCTGGCCACTCTGGTGCGCACCGCGGTCGAGGGGAACCTCGATCTGCAGGCTGCCGCAGCCCGGGTCCGGGAGTACCGGGCGCTCTTCGGCGCCGCCCGGGGCGACCTGCTTCCGCGACTCGATGCCAACGGTTCCTATACCACCAACCAAACGGTCTTCGGCTCGCTCGGTGCCATGCAGTTCGACGCCGTCCGAATCTCGGCCGACCTGCAGTGGGAGCTCGACTTCTGGGGCAAGCTGCGGCGGCAAACCCAGGCCGCTCGCTTCGACTGGGGTGCCCGAGAGGACGACCGCCAGGCGATTCTGCTCAGCCTGGTGAGCGACGTGGTCACCGCGTATCTCGAGCTTCGCGAACTGGACGAGAACGTGCGCGTCACCGAGCAGACGCTGCTCAGCCGCGAAGCGACCTTGCGCCTGGCTCGACAGCGCTTTGCCCAGGGGGTGATTTCCGAGCTCGACGTCCGGCAGTTCGAAGCCGAGCTTGCCGGCCCCGCCGCGCGGGTGGCGGAGTTCATTCGGCTGCGGACCCACAAGGAAAACCAGCTCTCACTGCTGCTCGGTCAGGCGCCCCAGCCCATCGTGCGCGGGCTGCCCCTCGATTCGACCGTGCGCAAGCTTACGCCACCGGACTCCATCTCCTCGAGCCTTCTGGCCCGCCGGCCGGACGTGATGCGCGCCACCAAGTCGTGGTCCGCAGCGGCAGCTCGGGTCGGCGTGGCGGTCGGGAACCGGTTGCCGCGCATTGCCCTGACCGGTTCGTACGGCACCCAGCAGCCGGACTTCAGCGGGCTGTTTGCCACCAACGGCGAGGTCTACGCCGCCGGCGTCAACGTGTCACTCCCGCTCTTCACCGGTGGACGTCTGCTCAATCAGCAGCGGGCTGCCGCAGCCCGGGCCGATCAGGCCCGGATCGACTACGAGCGCACCGTCCTGACCGCGCTCCGTGAGGCCAATGACGCGCTCTCGGCCGTTCGGCTCTCCCGCCAGCAGCTGGCGGCGCAGCTGACCCAGACGCAGGCGCTGCGACGGGCCGTTGCGCTGGCTGAGCAGCGCTATGCAGCGGGAATTTCGAGCTACCTCGAGGTGCTCGATGCCCAGCGCGGCCTGTATGCGGCCGAACTCGGCCTGGTCGGAACGCAGCGCCAGGCGCTGATCACGACGGTGCAGTTGTACAAGGCGTTCGGCGGCAGCTGGCAGTAGCCGAACGTCGGCGCGGTACCCCGGTCGCCCATCGGCCGGGGTACCCGCCTCTGTTTTGCGAGTCGCCTTACGACCCACGACGAAGCAGGGCGTCGTTAGGCAGCTTCGAACTGATCAATCCGCACGTCCCCCTCCGGGAAGCGGGCGACGATTTCCAACTGCCCGCCCATCGCCTCGATGTAGCGACGGAGCGTCGAGACATACATATCGGCCTGGTGCTCCAAGCGTGATACCGCCGACTGCTGTTCGAGCCCCATCGCTTCCGCCAATGTTTCCTGCGTATACTGCTTGGCTTGGCGAAGGCCAGCCAGAGGCATGCTCGCCCGCGTCGCGGCAACCTTCGCCGCGATGTCGGCCTCCACCTCTGGCGAGAAGGTACGCCGGACTTCCTTCCAGGGCCGACCCGTCTTCTTCGTGTCCTTTGCCATCACCGATTCTCCTTGGTCCATGTATGTGTGTCGATTGTTTTTTCGGTATCTGGTGTCGTTTGCTAGCTGCTTCTTCCGATTCGGGTTCGGTCAGTCGGCTATCTGGGTCCATCTTCTTTCTTAGTCGGTCCAAACCTTCAGTCCAATGTGTCCAGATACTCTCGCATCAGCTGCTCCGCCTTGGGCACGTTTCGATCATACCACCGATCATCGCCGCCCTGGTCGCCACCTAGGATGACGACCGCCTGGCGCTTCGGATCGAAGCAGTACAGGATGCGAAACGGTCGCCCCTTAACTTGTCGACGCAACTCGCGAAGTGCGAACCGTGTCCCTTTGATTGCAGACGACTGGGGGAATCCCAGCCGCACCCCGTGCTCCTCCAGCTCCTCGATCGCCACCGTCACTTCCGCCGCTTCGTCGTCCGGGAGTTCCTCGTACCAATCCCGGAAGTGGTCCAGCACGATCACTTCGATCGCCATTGTTGACATCATCCCCTATAGGACACCTTGCTGTAAGTACAATACAAGCATAGTACATTATTGTAATAAGCGCAATGTGTTATGTTACATTAAGTCAAAGCGCATACGATGTTGGTGGCAGGACACCCCTTCGGCGACCACACCGCCGGCCGCTAGGCACGTCGTGGTTTCGGGCATCCCGGCGTGTGTCCGGTCCGTTGTACTCTCGGGTGACGACCTCGAGAGCGCGATGGGGGTTCACCCGGCACGCGAGCCTGAAGAACTACGAACGGTACCTGCGGGATCGGCGCCCCGAAGTGCTCGAATTGCAGAAACGGATGGATCAGCGTCGAATGACCAAACGACGACCAAATGAGGCAGAAAACGCAACCGACGCCCAAACAAGCGCGTCGGTGGAAAGTGTTGCTGTGACTGGGCTTACACCTACTGGTCCTACCATGCACCGCCCAGGACTTGAACCTGGAACCTACTGATTAAGAGTCAGCTGCTCTGCCAATTGAGCTAGCGGTGCGTCAGTTCCTCACGTCGAATGACCCCAACGGGAATCGAACCCGTATTACCACCTTGAAAGAGTGGTGTCCTAACCGTTAGACGATGGGGCCGGGGTCGCTCGGTCGAGTACCGCTAACGGGATTCGAACCCGTGTTCCAGCCTTGAGAGGGCTGTGTCCTAGGCCTCTAGACGATAGCGGCATATGTCGTACTTCCCTGCCTTACTCCCCACAGGCCCGGAGGGAATCGAACCCCCAACCCCCGGTTTTGGAGACCGGTGCTCTACCAGTTGAGCTACGGACCTAAGCCCACCTTACCTCGCCCCACCAGACTTCCCGCGAGGGTGGCTGACGGGGATCGAACCCGCAACCTCCGGAACCACAATCCGGCGCTCTAACCGATTGAGCTACAACCACCACGTTGTGGAGCCCGAAAAAATACGAGCGTAACCGCCTCATGGTCAACCCCTTAGCCGCCCACAGCGCGCCAGACGCCCGGCTGCGCCGACCATAGGCCTGGAACTTGCCAACCCACTGCCACGTGGAAAGTTATTAGACGGTCGAATTCCGATAGAAACAGGCGAGAAATCGGGCACGATGGCAGTCAGAAATCGACCGGATATGACGCTCTAAATATTTACAAAAACAAGAGATACGAAGTGATAGATCAGCCGGATTCTCGCAGGTAGTCCGGTGCAGTATGGCGAAAGTAACTCTCAAGAAGTCGTACACTTGGAGGACGCATATGCAGTGGCGTTCAGCCCGTGTTTGGGGTCGCGCGGTTCCTTTGCTTGCCGCAATTGCTGTGGCAGGCTGCAGCCAGGACGGGCCCACCGGGCCACGGATTGCGAGTCTGTCGATCGCGTCCCCCAACCCGCAAACCGGACCGATCGGTGGCCTGCTGCCCCAGCCCCTGACCGTACGGGTCGTAGACCAGCGCCAGGAACCGATCTCGGGCGCCGTGGTCACCTTCGCGGTCACCGCCGGCAACGGCATCCTTGGCGCCTCGAGCGATACCAGTGACGCCAACGGATATGCCCAGGTCACCTTCCGGGTCGGCTCCTCCGTCGGCGCCCAGGCCGTGGCAGCATCGCTCCCCGGCCAGACCCCGGTCTCGTTCCTGATCAATGCGACCTCGGCGCCGGCCAGTCTGGTCCAGATCGTCGACGGCGACGCGCAGAGCGCTCAGGTTGGCGCCCAGCTCGAAGAAGAGCTGGTGGCGCGAGTCACCGATGCCTTCGGCAATCCCAAGGTCGGCGTACCGTTGTCATTTACCGTGACGAGCGGCGGCGGAACGGTATCGGCCGCCACCGTACTGACGGATCAGGCCGGTCTTGGCAAAATTCGCTGGACCCTCGGCATCGTCGCCGGAACCCAGCTCGTCAGCGCCTCGACCGGAGCGATTCCACCGGTGACCTTCAGTGCGACAGGCATTCCCGATTCGCCCTCGCAGATCGTCGTCGTGAGCGGCGGCAATCAGGTCGGCGATCCCGGCACGGCTCTGCCGGACTCGATCATCGTTCGCGTCGTCGATCGCTTCGGTAACGGAGTCGGCGGCGTGTCCGTCACTTGGACTCCGGCGCAGGGCGCCGGCACGGTCAGCCCGGGCAGCTCAGTGACCAATGCCACCGGTCGCGCCGCTACCCGGTGGACGCTCGGCGGCAGCGGAGGTCCGAAGTCGGTTCAGGTAGCGGCCGGTGCCGGCGTGAGCGGCACTGTCACCGCGAGCGCGTTCATCGAGTTTGCCACCATCTCCGGCGGCGGCCGCAGCACCTGCGCCATCGACGAGGGCGGCGTGCTCTACTGTTGGGGCTTCAACGGCGATGGCCAGCTCGGCATCGGCACCGGACCGGCTGGCGCCGGGCCGACCTATGCGGTGCCGCAGTCCGTGGCCCCAGTCACCAACCAGACCTTCGTCTCGCTCAACGGCGGCCGCTTCCACAACTGCGCGGTGACCTTCTCGCACAATGCCTACTGCTGGGGCGGCAACGCCAACGGCCAGTCGGGGCAGCCCAATACGCGCTCGATCGAGTCGCCGACGCTGGTCAGTCTCGCCGTGCCCTTCCTGACCATCTCGGCCGGTCGCGTCCACACCTGCGGCGTCTCCATCGGCGGCCGGGCCTACTGCTGGGGCGACAACGAACGCGGCCAGCTGGGCGGTAACGTCGACACGGTGGCGAACACCTTCGTACCCTCCAGCACGCCGGTCGAAGTCGGCACGATCTCGGGCGGCGGGGGCGGCTACCACGAGAACTACCCCGGCCAGAACGTGCTGGACTTCAAGTCGATCGCAACCGGCGGCGTCCATGCCTGCGGTGTGAACCGCGGCGGCACCGCATACTGCTGGGGCCTCGGCCGCGAGGGCCAGCGCGGCGACGGCAGCAACTCGCTAAACCGAGTCATTCCCAACGTACCCGTCCTGAGCTCGGCGACGTTCGACGCCATCACCGCCGGCTATGCGCACACCTGCGCCCGGACCACGACAGGCACCGTCCACTGCTGGGGTGAGAACAACGCCGGGCAGCTGGGCAATGGGGGCAACGCCAACAGCAACATTCCTGTAGTTGCCGGGGGCGGGCTGCTGTTCAGCTCGATCACGGCCGGCTACAGTCACACCTGCGGCCTGGCTGCGGGTGGTACCGCATTCTGCTGGGGCAACAACAGCCGCGGCCAGCTGGGCAACGGGTCGACGGCAAGCCAGAATCTCCCGGTCGCGGTCGAGGGAGGGCTGTCGTTCGTCAACATCTCCGCGGGCGACTTCCACACCTGCGGCGTCACGGCCGGCGGCACCGCCTATTGCTGGGGCGACAATGAGTACGGCGCCCTGGGCGACGGAACTCTGGCGCACCGCTCGGTGCCGACACGGGTTCGCTTCCAGCGATAGGACTTAACGGAAACTGACGCGAGGCCGGGTCTTCCCGGCCTCGCGCAGTTACCGGCGCCATGTCGGACACGCCGCTGCCCCGGATTCACGCCGACGTCTCGCATCTGCTCGAGGCGCTCTCGTCGCAACTCGTCATCGTCGACCGCGACGGACATATCGTCGCAGCCAACCGCGCCTGGCGGAACAGCACCAGGATCACCGACTACCTGACCGCCTTTCAGCTCGTTGCCCACCCCGACCTGACGCTGCTCTGCGCGGTCCGCGACGGCGTTGCGGCGGTACGCCGGCGCAGCGTGCCGGAATTCGTCATCGAGTTCCCCATTGTGGTCGGCAACGAGCAGCGCTGGTACCTGCTCCGCGCCGCACCGCTTGGTCCGGATGAGGCTGAGCAGGTCCTGATCGCGCACGTCGACATCACCGACCGAACCAGGGCGGTCCGGCTCTCGGCGCTCCAGCACGAGATCCTGTCCCTGACCGTGGCAGACACCCCGCTGCGGACCACGCTCGATCGCCTGGCCGACGCCCTCGAGTCCGACGCGCTCGGCGCGCACTGTGCCATTGTAACCATCGGTCCGGACGGCGCCACCGGCACCCTGGGCGCCGCACCGTCGCTTGCCGCCGGGCTGGCCGACCAGCTCGAAGGGGTTCGGACAGAAACGCTGCTGCACTTCGTCGACAGCCCCGCCGTTGCGGAGCTGACCCAGCTGCCGGGTACGGACTGGATCGACGCTGCGGTGGCCCACGGATACGGCAACATCGCCACCACGCCGATCCGCTCACGGAGCGGCGTCAATCTCGGCGTACTGCTGCTCTTCTATCCTCCCGCAACGACGCCGGCGCCCAACGCGCGTGCGCTGCTCGCGGTGGGCGCGTCCCTGGCCGCGGCGGCGATCGAGCGCGCCCGGACCGCCCGCGCCCTGCGGGAGCGCGACTCCCGACTCAACTCGGTCTTCGTGCTCCAGCCGGACGCGGTCTTCACCCTCGACGGCTCCGGCACCATCGTGACCGGCAACCCAGCCGCCGAGGCCCTTCTCGGAGAAGCCACGAGCGACTTCGCCGGAACCCGCTTCGAGCACCTCGTGGCGGAAGCGGAGCGAGCCACGTTCCGACGGCATCTCGCCAAGGCGCTGACTGGGTATCCCCAGCGATTCACGCTCTCACTGGTTCGGCCATCCGGCCCGCGCATCGACGCCGATACGACCCTGGTGCCGCTCCGGACCGATGGCGGCACCGGAAGCGTCTACCTCGTCGCCAAGGACATCACGGAGCAATTGGCGGCAGCCGAGCGCCTCGCCAGCAACAACCGCCAGCTGCGCCAGTCCGCCAAGCTCGAAGCGGTCGGACGGCTCACCGGAGGCATTGCGCACGACTTCAACAACCTGCTCACGGCCATTCGCGGCTACGCGGACCTGCTGCTTGCCAACGCGTCGATTACCGGTGGCGCCCGTGAAGATGTCCTGGAAATCGCCCGCGCCACGACGCGTGCCACCAGCCTGACCCGCCAGGTCCTGAGCTTCAGTCGTCATCAGGGCACGCAGCGCCGAGTCATCGATGTCAACGGGGTGGTCGAAGAATGCCGCAGCATGCTGAGCCGCCTGGTGCGTGCCGACGTCGACCTGACCGTGGACCCCTGCCCGGTCCCGGCGTGGATCCAGGCCGACCCGGTTCAGATACACCAGACCATCATCAACCTCGCCGTCAATGCGCTCGATGCAATGCCGAGTGGTGGCCGCCTCCACCTGAGCGTGGGGCGTCAACGCGCCGGCGACATGGGGCGTCCCGCGCTGGTGCCGCTGGAGCAGCGAGACTATGTGACGCTGACCGTGCAGGACACCGGCGACGGGATGGATGTCGAAACCCAGGCCCACGTGTTCGAGCCGTTCTTCACCACCAAACCCGAAGGCCACGGCACCGGGCTCGGCCTCTCGACCGTGTACGAGATCGTCCAGCAATCGGGCGGACGGATCGGCTTTTCGAGTACACCGGGACAAGGCACCGTTTTCGAACTCTACTTTCCGGCGGCGGCCGCTCCGTGCGACCGATCCGGTCCAGCTGCCGGGCTGGCCCTTTCGCCCACGCCGACCGGCGCCGAGACCGTGCTGATCGTCGAAGACGACGAGTCGGT
Source organism: Gemmatimonadales bacterium (assembly GCA_019637315.1). Lineage (NCBI taxonomy): Bacteria > Pseudomonadati > Gemmatimonadota > Gemmatimonadia > Gemmatimonadales > Gemmatimonadales bacterium. The sequence continues at coordinate 67,489 of JAHBVU010000010.1, read as the reverse complement.
CCGGGTGATGCTCGCGCGACTCTTGAGCGCGAGCGGGTATACTGTGCTCGAGGCGCGCCACGGCGCCGATGCCCTGCTGATCAGCGAGGAGCATCCGGACCAGATTCACCTGCTCCTCTCCGACGTCGTAATGCCCGAGATGAACGGGGTCCGCCTGGTGGAACTGATTCGCGAACAGCGCCCCGACATCGGCGTGGTCCTCATCTCGGGCTATTCGCGCGAGGAGATCGACCGAAAAGGCCGCCCGATTCCCCACCTCACCTTTCTCCAGAAACCCTTCACCAGCAACGACTTGACACGGGCCGTCCGGCGCGTTCTGGATCGCGTCGCCTGCTGACCCCCGGGTGGTGTGCAAGCCCCGCCCCCTGACGCATCTCCCCTTCCGTCGATTGCGGCATTAGCCTCTCCCGATCAGGAGCCGACCCGGTCGCATGACGGAATACGTCGCTGAACTCTTCCTTCAGTACCATGCCTCCCTGGTGCGCATGCTTCATCGCCGCACGGGAGACCGGGAACGCGCCGAGGAACTGGCACAGGAGGTGTTCGCCCGCGCCGTGGCCGCCCCGCCGCGAAATCCGCGGCCGTGGCTCTTTGCCGTGGCGCTCAACCTGGTGCGGGAAGAGGGGCGGCGCGCCGTGCGTCAGGGTCGCCGCCTCGAGCTGTACCGCGATGAACAGCCAGCCACCGCGCCCGCGCCGGACGAGGAACTGCTCCGGGAGGAAAAGGTGGGTCGGATCCGTGAGGCGCTTGCTACGCTATCCGATCGGGACCGCGAGGCCCTCCTGCTGCAGGCTGAAGGATTCAGCTACGACGAAATCGCCGAGGCCACGGGTCTGGCCCGCGGTGCGGTTGGCACGACGCTCTCACGAGCCCGGCGCCGGCTGGTGGAGAGTTATCGGGAACGGGAGGGACAGCGCGATGTCGCATCTTGACGAGGGAATGCTCCACATGCTGCTCGACGGCGAGGTATCCTCAGCCGACCTGCCGGCGGTCGAGCGACACCTGGCTCAGTGCCGCGACTGTCAGGCGCGCCTGGAGGAAGCGCGGGCCTTTCGCGATGAGGCGTTCGGGCTGATCGAGTCGCTCGACGAAGCGGATGGGTTGGAACCGATCAGCGGCATCGCCGACCGATCCGCCATCGCGGCTTCGCCCGCCGCCAGCGCCACACCGCCCGCCGCCGCCAGGCAGGACACGCCCCCGCTCCAGTCTCTCGCCGCTGCCAAGCCGGCGGGCTCGACATCCGCGCCAGCCGATCGGGGACGGCATCGCGCCTGGTCCCGCTGGGGCCGGCCGCTGGCCTGGGCGGCGACCATTGTCGTTGCTGTCGGGCTCGGATACAGCTGGCGCGGCCAGCGCAGCGTGATCCAGACCAGCCCCGGCGCCCAGACGGCAATCGCGGAGGGCGTGGCGGCGGATCAACGGGTGCTTGCCGACTCGAGCCCCCGTGATGCAGCCGAACCGACTGCGGTGGCTCCACCGTTGGCCCAGCGCCGCGCAGCGGCTCCTGCCCAGCCGTCAGAGCCGGCATCGGCCGAGCTGCGCGCAGATACCCGGAAAGAATCCGCTCCGCTGGCTGCAGCCTCACCTCAGGCCGCCGATCGCGAATCGGCCAAGGTGGCTCCGGCCCCCGCCCCGCCAGCTCCGGAGTCGGCCCCGCTCAACCGGATGGCCGCGGCCCGCGCCCGGACCAGCGATACGACCCGAGTGCTCCCGATCGAGCGGCCCATCGCGCTGTCGGAGGTGGTCACGGCCGGCGTTGCCCCGCGGGCGCCTTCGATCTCGGCCGATTCCGCGATTCGCCTGCTGGGCGGCTCGCTGCTCCTGATCGAGGGCTGGAACCCCGATCGCTATGAACTGATGGATCGAACCGTTCGGGTCGTCTATCAGACGCCGTTCGGCGACGTTGCCCTCGAGCAGTGGCGCACCGATCGCACGGTTGGCCACCAGCTGATCACGCCGTCATCGGCCCCGACCGATTCCGTAGCGGCGTGGCGCAATCGCATCAGGTAGCTGCGGTGGGTATCCGAAAAAGACGAACGGCCCGAGACCCGGAGCAGGCTGTCCGGGTCTCGGGCCGTCGTTCTGGCGTGGGGTCAGAGGTTCTCGACCATGGCCTCTGCAAACTCGCTGGTCTTGAGCAGCGTGGCCCCATCCATCAGACGATGGAAATCGTAGGTCACCCGCTTCTGCGCAATGGTCTTGTCGAGCGACGCGATGATCCGATCCGCAGCCTCGGTCCAGCCCAGGTACCGAAGCATCATTTCGCCTGACAGGATGACCGAGCCGGGATTGACCTTGTCCTGATTGGCGTACTTGGGGGCGGTGCCGTGGGTCGCCTCGAAGATGGCATGACCGGTGACGTAATTGATGTTGGCCCCCGGCGCGATCCCGATGCCGCCCACCTGCGCGGCAAGCGCGTCCGAGACGTAGTCGCCGTTCAGGTTGAGGGTGGCAATCACGTCGTACTCCGCCGGCCGGGTCAGGATCTGCTGCAGGAATGCGTCCGCAATCACATCCTTGATCACCAGGCCACCGGGCAGCTCGAGCCAGGGGCCGCCGTCGAGCTCCTTGCCGCCATACTCCTGGCGCGCCAGCTCGTAGCCCCAGTCCCGGAAGCCACCCTCGGTGAACTTCATGATGTTGCCCTTGTGCACCAGGGTCACACTCTTCCGGCCGTTCGCGATGGCGTAGTCGATGGCCGCGCGCACCAGGCGCTTGCTGCCTTCTTCCGAGACCGGCTTGATGCCGAGCGAGCTCGTCGCGGGAAAGCGAATGCTCTTGACGCCCATCTCGTTGATCAGGAAATCGCGAAGCTTGGCAACTTCGGGCGTGCCGGCCCGGTACTCGATACCCGCATAGATGTCCTCCGTGTTCTCACGGAAGATCACCATATCGACATCCTGGGGTCGCTTGACCGGCGAGGGCACCCCCTCGAACCAGCGCACCGGGCGCAGGCAGGCATAGAGGTCGAGCTGCTGGCGGAGCGCGACGTTGAGCGAACGGATCCCGCCACCCACCGGCGTCGTCAGCGGACCCTTGATGGCAACCAGCCGCTCACGAATGACGGAGAGGGTCTCGTCCGGCAGCCAGCTGTCGACCTGGTTCTTGGCCTTTTCACCCGCGAGGACCTCGACCCAGGCGATCCGCCGCTTGGTACCGTACGCCTTGCTCACGGCCTGATCGAAGACATGCTGCGAGGCTTTCCAGATGTCAGGGCCGGTGCCGTCGCCCTCGATGAACGGAATGATCGGGTCGTTCGGCACAACCAGGCGCCCATCGGCGCCCATCGTAATCGGGCTTCCGGTGCTCATTGCCGCACCGCCGCCACGTTGATGGTGATCTCGACGTCATCGCCGAGCACGTTGCTGCCCTCGGCAACCCGATTCCACCGAACCCCGTAGTCGAGCCGGTTGACCGTGGTCGAGGCCGAGAAACCGATCCGCTGTTTCTGCGGTTCGGCCGGGCCGACGACCCCGTTGTAGCTGCCCCTGAGCACCACCGACCGGGTCACCCCGCGCATGGTCAGGTCACCGGTAACCGTCAGATCCGAACCCGAGACGTCGACCTTGGTGCTCTTGAAGGTGATGGCCGGGAAGCTGTCGGCTGCGAAGAAATCGGGCGACCGCAAATGCTTGTCCCGGTTCTCGTTCTTGGTATCGATGCTGGCCGTCTGAATGGTCACCTCGACCGACCCGCCTGAAAGGTCCGCAGGATCGACCGTCAGCACGCCGTTCCAGGACCCAAAGGTCCCCGAAACGCGGGAAAGGATATGACGAACGCGAAAAGAAAGTTCCGAATGGCTGACGTCGATCTTCCAGCTGACCGCCGTCATGCGCGGGGACGCCGAAACCGGGGCAGGACCGCTCGCCACGGCGGCGACCAACAGCGCTGACAACATCATACTTCGCTTCTCCAGGATGATTAAGGACGTTCGATCGGGACCCGAACCGAATTCCCCCACTCGGTCCAGGACCCGTCATAGTTTCGCACTACGGGGTAACCCAGTAAGTAAGTCAGGACGAACCAAGTATGCGAGGACCGCTCGCCGATCCGGCAATAGACGATGACATCGTCGTCCGGGGCAAAGCGATGTTCCCCTTCATAGATGGCCCGGAGCGCCTCGGCCGACTTGAACGTGAATGTCTCCGCATCGACCGCGCGAGCCCAGGGCACATTGGCCGCTCCCGGGATGTGGCCGCCGCGCAGGGCGCCTTCGTTGGGGTAGTCGGGCATGTGCAGCCGCTCGCCCCGGTACTCCTCCGGACTCCGGACGTCGATGAGGCGACGGCCCGCCTGCAAGTGCACCAGCACGTCGTCGCGAAAGGCGCGAATGACCGGGTCACGACGGTCGCCGACCTGGACATCACCGGCGGAACGGACCGGTACCTCCGTGTCGAGTTCCCTCCCCTCGGCCACCCAGAGCTGCCGGCCGCCATCCATGATCCGGATGTTCTCGAGCCCGAAGAGGCGAAATACCCAGAAGGTGTAGGTCGCCCACCAGTTGTTGCGATCGCCGTAGATCACGAGCGTGCTGTCGGCCCGAATCCCCTTGGCCCGCAGGAGCTGCTGCATCCGCGCCGAGTCGAGATAGTCCCGGACGACCCCGTCGTTGAGTTCGCTGACCCAGTCGATCTTCACCGCCCCGGGAATGTGGCCGGTGTCGTAGAGCAGCAGGTCCTCGTTCGACTCCAGCAGCACCACGCCGGGATCATTGAGATGCTCGGCCACCCATTCGGTACTGACGAGTACCTCGGGATGGGCGTAGCCCCGGCTCCGGATAGCAGTCTTGGTTGCCATTCCTTCTCCCCTCGTCGCAGCGGAAATACGACTTTTTTAGTCGGAGTGTCAAGGGAGCCGACAGGGCGATCCGTCAGCTCCCGCCCAGCAGGTCGTCGAGTACGCGATCGACAACTTCCTTGGCCTTACCCTCGACGACGGTCCGGAGCACATCCGCGGCTTCCAGTCCGAGGTTGTCGGGATGCTGTCGATCCCTGGCAAAACGGACGATCTGGCCCAGAAAAACCATGCCCTGCCCGCCGGACACGCCCTCCAGCCCCTCAAACGCACCGTTGGCCGGGTCCGGCTCGGATTCGGCCACCGCGTCCTCAAAACGGGGCACGGAGGCCGCCCACGGCTCGGCAGGCTCGGACGACTCAGTCTCAGGCACCGGCACCACGGCAAAGAGCCGGCACTGGAGCCCCGGCGCCTCTTCCTTGGCAGCCAGAACGAGGGGCACCGGACCGGCCAGCAAGCCCCGCTCCTCGATGAAATCCGCCGCCTCAGGGGGTACCGCACACCGGGCGACCAGTCGGTCGTTGAGAAAGGTGCCGAGCCCGATCATGCCGTCGGGGACGCGATCATCTTCGATGCGCCGCACCACGATGGGAATCGGTCGGTCGGTCGTCGCCAGTACCAAGTCGGTCATACTTGGCAATGTAAACAGGTCCCGGACAGGTTGACGCGGTTCCATCCTCGTCTACAATGGGGGGCCATGCCGCTCGGCTCAGACCCCCTATCCCCTCCTCGTCCCGCCGGGACAATCGAACATCGCGTTGCCGCCACGGCGGTGGCCCTGGTGCTGGGAATCGGCACCCTTGCCGCCACTCTTGCAGTGGTAGCGTCTCCCCTGTTCGACCTGGACCGCTTCACAGTGCCCAAGGAAACGGCGCTGCTCGGATCGGCACTGCTCGCCGGGCTGCTGATCCTGGCCCGGGTTACTACGCTCCGGTTGGGCGTGGTCGACCTCGGCCTGGCGGCGGTAGTTGCCACCAGCGCGCTCTCGGCGCTGCTGGCCGCCAACGGCTGGAACTCGGCCCGAAGCTTCGGAGTCATCGCGGGCGGTGCCACGGTCTTCTGGGCCAGTCGATTCGTCGCGGGACAGATCGGACGGCGCTTTCTGCTGGGCCTCGTCGTGCTCGCCATCGTTGCCGCGGCGTCGACCGGATTGGCCCAGGCATACGGATGGTCCTCGCCGCTCTGGGCCGGCACCCGCGCACCAGGCGGCACGCTGGGCAACCGCAACTTCCTTGCGCACCTTGCGGTCATCGGCGTACCACTGGCCGGCTGGCTGCTGGTCCGCGCCCGAAGCTGGCTTGGCAGCGGCGTGGCGGTGCTTGGCCTGGCGGCGCTTCCAGCGGTGATCGTGCTGTCGCGGTCGCGCGCCGCGTGGGTCGGACTGGCAGCGGTGGTGCTTGCGGCGGGACTGACCCGCCTGGTCGCCGGTCGTGCGGGGGCCGCCCCCCTCGGCGGGCGGCTCCGGTTGGGACTGTTCGCCATAGGGATCGGCGTCGTGGCCGCCTTGCTGCTGCCGAATCGGCTCGACTGGCGAAGTGACTCGCCCTATCGGGACTCGCTCCGCGGCGTGCTCAACTACCGAGATGGGTCGGGCCGCGGGCGCCTGATCCAGTACCAGAACTCCCTCAACCTGGTGCGCACCGACCCGCTGCTGGGCGTCGGCCCCGGCAACTGGATGGTCGCCTACCCGCTGGTGACGACCGCAGGTGACCCGTCGTTCGCGGGCAACGATCCGATCCCGACCAATCCCTGGCCGTCGAGCGACTGGATTGCCCTGCTGACCGAGCGGGGCACTCTGGGCGCCCTGACCTGGCTGGGGTTTCTCGGGGCCCTCATGACCGTGCTGCTGCGGAGGGTCAGGGACCCTGACCAGACCGCTGCGAGCGTTGCTGCAGTCGGCGTGGTGGCCGCCGCGGCCAGCCAGGGCGCTTTCGACGCCGTGCTGCTGTTGGCCGCACCAACCCTGGTCACCATGATCGGGCTTGGCGCGCTGACACCGGTTACCCGCGAGGTCACGGCCATCCCGCTCGCGGGACGCCGAGGGCGGATCCTGGCCGGCTTTGCCCTTGTGCTTGGTGCGCTGACAGCCAAGAGCGTCGGACAGCTTGCGGCCATCGAGGCGGCCGGCACGGGATACCCGGTTTCACAGATGCGCGAGGCCCTGCGCTACGACCCGGGCAACTACCGGTTGCATCTGTTCGTCGCCGGCCGGACCGGCTGTGACGTTGCGCTTCCCCACGCGCGCCGAGCGGCTGCGTTGCTCCCCAACCACAGCAGGCCCAAGCAGCTGCTCGCTCGCTGTCGATAGCCGGGCCCGCTACTCTCGCGGCTTGCTCGGCGTGTCGCCCTGACGCTCGGCCTCGGCCTGCTGCTCCCGCCAGGCACGACGTTCCGTCGGCCCCTTCTCCTTGCCTGAGGACGCGCGCCCCGTTTCGAGTGCGCTGCTGTCACCATCGGCCTGCGGGTCGGGACGAGGCCCTGCTGTCCGCTCGGCCTTCCCAGCCGGGGTGCGATGAACCTTCGCGGGCGTGCTGCGTGTCTGTCGACCTGGCATAGTCTCCTCCTCGTGGAAGGCCTCGGATTCGGGAGGCCGCCAATGCAAAGCGGGCGACACCGTCACGACTCAATCGTGACGCCATCGCCCGCATTCTCTGGCCGCGACTTCCGACCATCAACCGGACACTTTCAGCTTACCCCTCTCGACCAACCGATGCAAGCGCGAAAACCGGGCAGTCCGACGAAGGCAGACGCTAGGCCGGGCCCGTTTCGATCGGCGTGTCGTCGCGACCACCCCATTCTGCCCATGACCCGTCATACACGGCATAGTCCCGATGCCCGGCAACCTCGAGCCCCAACGCGAGCGCCGCCGCCGATACGCCGGACCCGCAGGTTGCGATGACCGGCTTGGCGAGGTCGATGCCGACCGACTCGAATCGGGCTTTGAGCTCCACCGGCGGAAGCAGGCGCCCCGAGCCATCCAGTACCTGCGCAAAGGGCAGATTCTTGGCGCCCGGGATATGGCCGCCAGCCAGGCCAGGGCGAGGCTCGGGTTCCCGCCCTTCGAACCTGCCAGCGGACCTGGCATCGACGAGACCGATCGCGGGGTTCCCGACGGCCGAGCGTACCTGAGCGATCGAACGCACCAGGCGGGGCTCGACGGCTGCGCGGAATGTGGCCGGCGGGCGGGTGGCATCACCGGACTCTTCTGCCCGCCCTTCAGCACGCCAGCGCGTCATCCCGCCATCGAGCACGGCGACCCGCTCATGGCCGAGCACCCGGAAGTGCCACCAGGCCCTGGGAGCGCTCAGGTTGACGCCGGAACCGTCATAGACGATCACGGCATCGGCATTGCTCACGCCGAGCGCCCCAATCCGCTGAGCGGCCTGGTCGGGTGGCGGCAGCATGTGTGGCAGCGACGACGACGCGTCGGACATCGCTTCCAGATCCCAGAACAGCGCTCCGGGAATGTGGCCGGCGCGGTACTCCCGCAGCGGATCGCGATTCATCTGCGGCAGGTACCAGGAGGCATCGAGGACCACCACACCCGGCTGTCCCAGGTGTTCTGCCAACCAGTCGGTACCCACCAGGGGTACGGGAAGCATGATGGCCATCGACTGCCTTCCGGATAGATTGCGGCATGACTGAACTTGCCGGGCTGCCATGCCGATCGACAAGCTGATTCGGCGTTTTCAGGCCGCCGACCGTGAGACCCGCCTCGAAGCGCTGCTCGACGCGTCGCGCAAACTGCCCCCCGTTCCGGACGCTCTGAACGCGGCGGCCGACCGTGAGAGCCATCGCGTAACCGAATGCCAGACGCCGGTATTCCTCTGGCTCGAACGGGAAGGCGACGCCCTGCGGCTTCACGCCGAGGTCCCGCGGGAATCACCCACGGTCCGGGGATTCGTGGCCCTGCTCCAGCGAGAACTCGACGGCGGACCCATCGCGGCCGCCCGCGAGCTGCCAGCCGACCTGCTGCACCTGCTCGGCCTGGACGACGCGTTGGGCATGCTGCGGAGTCAGGGCCTCGCAGCGGTGGTGCAGCGGATCCGCCGGGGCGCCGCCCGCCTCGAGTAGCCGCGGCTGCCGACTGCCTAACGATTCTCCTGCTCGAATCGCTTCATGAAGTCGACCAGCGCCACGACGCTTGCTCTCGGGCATGCGTTGTAGAGGCTGGCGCGCATCCCGCCCGCCAGGCGGTGGCCTTTGAGCCCGACCAGGCCCCGTCGCTCGGCCTCGGCACAGAAGGCAGCCTCTTCCGCCTCGGTTCGGGCCCGAAAGCAGACGTTCATTGCCGACCGGTCCGCAACCGCGGCCGTCCCCCGGAAGATGGCGCTGCCATCGAGGAAGTCGTAGAGCAGGCGCGCCTTCTCGAGGTTCCGTTCCTGCATTGCCGCCAGCCCGCCCGCATCACGGATCCAGGCGAGCACCTGCCCCACGAGGTAGATCGCCATCGTAGGGGGCGTGTTGTAGAGCGAGTTGGCGTTGACGTAGGTCCGGTACTGCAGCATCGTCGGCAGCGTACCTGGCGCCCATTCGGCCAGATCGTCCCGAATGATGACCATTACGATACCGGACGGACCGAGGTTCTTCTGCGCACCAGCGTAGACGAGGCCATAGCGGCTCAGGTCGATCGGGCGGCTGAAGAGGTCACTCGACGCATCCGCCACCAGGGTCGCACCACCCGGCACCGGCGGCTCGGACGCCCACTGGGTTCCGTAGATCGTGTTGTTGGTCGTCAGGTGAACATAGACCGGGTCTGTGGAGTAGCGGATTTCGCTCGTCGGAGGGATTGCGGAGTAGCCGCTCGCCTGCCCCGTCACGGCGGTGTGCACCGTCCCGAACTTGCGAGCCTCGTCCAGCGCCTTCTCGGACCAGACGCCGGTGACCAGGTAATCGGCCGTCCGCCCGGCGCCGAGCAGGTTCATCGGCACCATGGCGAACTGCTGCGATGCACCGCCCTGGATAAACAGGATCCGGTAATTGTCGGGAATGCCCGCCAAGCGGCGTGCCTCCGCGTCCGCATCCGCCAGGATCCGTTCGAACAGTTTGCCGCGGTGGCTGTGCTCCATGATGCCGACGCCGGAACCACCGATGTTCCAGATGTCCTGCTGGGCTTTGCGCAAGACGGGCTCGGGCAGCACGCCCGGCCCGGCATTGAAGTTGTGGATCCGATCCGACGGCATGCGGCTGGGTCTCAGTCGAGACTGTGAATGAAGAGACCGCTCTTGAGCTTGGGTTCGAACCAGGTCGTCTTGGGTGGCATGATGCCGCCCCCATCGGCGACGGTCATGACCTGGTCGATGCGTACCGGGTGGAGCAGAAAGGCTATCGCGGCCTGACCTCCGTCGACCAGACGCTCGAGCTCGCGAGCTCCGCGAATCCCCCCGACAAAATCGATTCGCGGATCGGTCCGGATCTCACCGATACCGAGAATCGGCGCGAGCACCCGATCGTAGAGCAACTCGGCATCCAGCGACTTGATCGGATCCTGCTCGTTGATGGTCGTCGGGTCTATCGCCAGGCGGTACCACTGCCCGGGCAGATACACTCCGAACACCCCGGGCCCGGTCTCGGGAGCGGCAGGGACCGGGTCGAACGACCCCAGCCCGGCCAGCTCCGCCCGCACGCCGTCGATCGGCTTACCGCCGAGATCCCGAACCACCCGATTGTAGGGCATGATCGAAAGCTGCGCAGCTGGAAAGAGGACCGCGAGAAACCAGTTGTACTCTTCGAGCCCGCTGTGCCGGGGGTTGGCGGCCCGTCGTTCCGTCCCGGCGCGCCACGCTCCGGCCGATCGGTGGTGCCCATCGGCAACGTAGGCGGCCGGAACGCGGCGGAAGGCGTCGAGATACGGGTCAGCGTCGCGAATCAGCCAGACCCGGTGACGCACTCCGTCGTCCGAGGTGAAGTCGTAGACGGGCAAGCCGCGCATCACGTCGGCGTTGAGCCGGTCGAGATACGGCTGCCCCTCATAGGTCAGAAAGACCGGCTCCGCATGCGTGTTCGTGACCAGGACGTGGCGGGTCCGGTCGTCTTCCTTGTCGGGCCGCGTCCGCTCGTGCTTCTTGATGACATCCTGCTCGTAATCATCGATATGGACGCAGCCGACCACGCCGGTCTGGGAGCGGCCATCCATGACCTGCTCGTAGAGATAGAGCGACGGATCCCGATCCTGCAGCAGGGTTCCGTCGCTCATGAAGGCTTTGAGATTGTCGCGCGCCTTGAGATAGACGCGCTCGTCGTACGCCGACAGATCCGCCGGCACATCGATATCCGACCGGCAGATGCGCAGAAAACTGAACGGATTGCCTTTGGCCAGCTCGGCTGCCTCCGCCCGGTCGACCACGTCGTAGGGCGGCGCGGCAACCCGGGCGGCAACGGCGGGGTCAGGCCGCCACGCTCGGAACGGTTTGAGACGAATCGGTCACTCCCGGACCCGCAGGGCCCCTGGAAGGTACGAACAGTGTCCTCGAACCGTGCATCCTAGCGGGCGGCCTTTTCCTCCGTCAAGGGCGAGTGCCGCGTGTAAAGACGACGTTCCTGACTCGGCCGCCCGAGACCCGGAACCCGGTCACCTTGCCGCCGGTTCGGACAAATCGAATCGTCCCCGGGCGCTGTGCCTGAAAAGCGTCCTGGTACAGGGGCCGCATCGGGAAGCTGCCGTGCTTGTAGGTCTTGACGACCAGCCCGCTGTCGCCCTGCTCGATCCGATAGCTGACCCGAAGCTCATCGCTCCAATAGTCGCCGACGTATTGGGCCAGTGCCGCACGATTGGGCTCGAAGGGAGCCATCCTCACCAGCGAATCCGCCAGCTTGCCGCCGTCAAGCACGCGAAGGGCGACCGGTGCGCCACCCGCAGGGCCCACGAACACGCCCTCATTGCCGCCCATCCGGATCCTGGAATCGTCGATTGCGTTGACTGGAAAGCCGGGCCCCATCGGCCCCAGCACGAGCTTGCCTTCGCGAACGCGAAAGACGGTGGCCAAGTCGGAGCGCGAGGAACGATAGGTGCCCGCGATGGCCTCGGCCCGCGCTCCCGTTACCTCCTTCGGCTCGACAACCGGAGCCGGCGCGAGCTTGTCGCCGATCACGATGTCCGCCACGCCCCGCGAGAGGACGTTGGGCGTCGCTGCCGCAAAGTTGCACGCCACCGCGACGTCCAGCCCGTGGGCCGGGAACCGCACCACGTCGGCCCGGTAGCCAGCGTCGGCGCCGCCATGCCCCAAGGCCGGAGTGCCCCGGTAGGTTCCCACCGACACGCCGTAGCCGTAGTTGATCGAGCGGCCATCGTTGAGCACCCCCGACGTCTCAGCCTCGCGCAGCAGCGCTTTGCCATAGACCTGGCCGGTCTCGAAGTTGTGCTGCCACTTGAGCAGGTCTTCGACCGTGGTAAAGAGGCTGGTGGCGCCGTGGGTGTCGAACTGGGGAATACTCGACTTCCAGACCCCGTTGACCTCCTGATACGCCGCCGTGCGCCCGGGAACCACGAAGGTGTGGTCGTCGTGCACATGAGTCCGCGTCATGCCGAGCGGCTTGAAGATGCGCTCGTCAGACAGCGCCCGCAGCGACTTGCCCGCAATCCGCTCCGCGATGACGGCCAGCAGCGTATAACCACCGTTGCTATAGATCCACTCGTCGCCGGGGTTGAAGTTGAGGGCCTTCTGCCGCACCAGGATGTCCATCACGTCGTCATTGGTGAACAGGTCGGACGGGTAGCGCCATCCGGCGTAGCCCAACAGTTCCCAGTGATCGCGCACCCCGGCGGTATGGTACATCAGCTGGCGTACCGTGTAGCGCGGATGCTCAGCTGGCAGCTCGGGAATATGCTTCCTGACGTCGTCATCGAGCGAGAGTTTGCCGTCCTGAGCCAGCCCGGCCACCGCAATCGCGGCAAACTGCTTCGAGACCGACGCGACGTGGAAGATCGACTGCGGGGTGATCGGGGTCCCCTGCTGGAGGTCGGCCATGCCGTACCCGCGAAGGTAGACCGGCTTCCCCCCCCAGCCCTACACCGACCGCGCAGCCGGGCCGGTTGGTGCCGTCGAATCGAGCAAAGACGCTGTCGATCCCGCGAATCTGCGCAGGGGTGAGCGATTGCGCCGCCAGCGGCGCCGCGCCGAGTGCGGCCGGGAGGAGAAACGACAGGAGTCGTCGGGTCATGGAGTACCTGAAGTTGTTAACGGGAATCGTTGCGCAGGATGGCGCCGTGCTTCATCACAAATAGGACACTTCGCAGGGCCGAGACGTTGGGTAGCGGATCGGCCCGCGGAGCGAGGACAACGAGCGAGTCCACCGGACGAGACGGCTCCGAACCGGCCGCCTGAGCCGCCAGCAGCACCGGCCACGCCGTATTGATCAGGCTGCTCAAGCCGACCGCCCGCATGCGCATCGTTGCTCAAGTGTCGGGGAAGCGGTAACGTTAGCCCGGTTTGCCCTGCCACCCAAGACCACCAAGCTCATCGATATGTCAGAACCGCTCCGGGCCCTGGCCCGAACCCGCTGGCGCGTTGCAATCGGGCTCACAGCCCTGATGATGCTGATCTACTTCGGCTTCATCCTGCTAGTAGCCTTCGACCCGGCCCTGATGGCCCGACTGCTCGTGCCTGGACTCAGCCTCGGCATTGCCGTTGGGGCCCTGGTCATCGTCGCGGCCTGGATCCTGACCCTGGGCTATGTGGTCTGGGCCAACCGCCGCTACGATCCGGAACTCGCCCGGCTCCGCAAGGAGGCCGAGCGATGACCCAGGAACCAGTGACCACCGCCATCGGCAGTACCAACCCGGTTGCGATCGGTTTCTTCCTCGCCTTTATCTCGCTGACTCTGGGCATCACCTACTGGGCTGCCCGGCGCACCAAGACAACCGAGGAGTTCTACGCCGCCGGCCGGTCGATCAGCGCGGGTCAGAATGGCTGGGCCCTCGCCGGCGACTACATGAGTGCCGCCTCGTTCCTCGGCATCGCCGGCCTGGTGGCGACGACAGGCTTTGACGGGCTGATCTACTCGACCGGGTGGCTGGTCGGGTGGCCGGTGGTGCTCTTCCTGATCGCCGAGCCGCTCAGGAATCTTGGCAAGTACACCTTCACCGATGTGGTCGCCCTCCACCGACGCTCCAAGCCGATCCGCGTGGCAGCCGCAATCGGTACCCTGGCGACCGTGACGCTCTATCTGATTGCCCAGATGGTCGGCGCCGGCGGCCTGATCCGGTTGATGTTCGGCATCAGCTACGAATCCGCCATCGTCCTGGTTGGCGCCGTGATGATCCTGTACGTCCTTGCCGGCGGCATGATTGCGACGACCTGGGTTCAGATCGTCAAAGCCGTCCTGCTGATCTCGGGTGCAACCATTCTTGCCGGCCTCGTCCTGCTCCGATTCGGGATGGGCCCGACCGCGTTGTTCTCGGCCGCGGCCGATCGATTCGGCCCGGGCGTCCTGGCTCCCGGCCGGCTCGTTACCAATCCCTGGGACGCGGTGTCGCTTGGTATGGCGCTGATGTTCGGCACGGCCGGGCTGCCGCACATCCTGATGCGCTTCTTCACGGTGCCCGATGCGCAGGCAGCGAGAAAGTCGGTCTTCTATGCCACCGGCCTGATCGGGGCGTTCTACCTGCTCACCTTCGTGATCGGCTTCGGCGCGATGGTGCTGGTGGGGCCCGACGCCATTCGCGGCGTCGATGCCGGCGGTAACATGGCGGCGCCACTCCTGGCCGAGGTCCTCGGCGGGACGGCATTCCTTGGCTTCATTGCGGCGGTGGCCTTTGCGACAATCCTGGCGGTGGTGGCCGGCCTGACGTTGTCGGGAGCGGCAGCGCTCTCACACGACCTCTGGGTCAACGTCGTGCGGGACGGCCATGCTACCAATCGGGAACAGCTCGGCGTGGCGCGCGCCGCCACCATCCTGCTGGGCGTCGTGGCGGTGCTGCTGGGTATCGTCTTCAAGGGACAGAACGTTGCCTTCATGGTGTCGCTGGCCTTTGCCATCGCAGCAAGCGGCAACTTTCCGGCGCTCTGCCTGGCCGTGTTCTGGCGGCGTGCCACCACGAGCGGGCTGCTCGCCAGCATGACTATCGGCACCGCCACAACCCTGGTGCTGATCTACCTTTCGCCTACCATTCAGGTCGATATCCTCGGCAATGCTTCCGCGCCGTTTCCGCTCAAGAACCCGGCTGTCATCACCATTCCGCTGTCGTTCCTCGTTGGCGTCGTCGCATCCTTGGCCACGCAGCGGAGGAGCCAGGACGAGATTGTCCGGTTCAACGAGCGCGAGCGCCAGATGCACTGGGGCGACGGCGCCTGACCCGGCCGTGGGGGTAATACGCACTACGCCTGACCGGTGCTGGGTCCGTTTGACCCAGCACCCGCCTGACCCGGCGCGCTGGCACAGCCTGATTCATTCGGACATCTTTGGAAGACTCTTCTTCCTGGATGCCCAATGTCTCACGTTACCAAGGCAGCCGTGCTTGCGGTGGTTGCTGCTGCGGCAGCAGTGCCACTCAGCGCCCAAACGGCCGCACTGCTCGACTCGACCTTTCGCGAATGGAACAGCACCTCCGGCCCAGGCTGTACGGTCGGGGTCGACTTCAACGGGCAACGCACTACCCGCTCCTACGGGATGGCCAACCTCGAGTATGGGATTGCGCTTCGGCCCAACTCGATCGTTGAGTCAGGATCGGTGGCCAAGCAGTTCACCACCGCGGCGGCGGCGTTACTGCACATCCGCGGTCGGTTGAGCCTCGACGACGACATCCGCAAGTACCTGCCAGAGCTCAAGGACTTCGGCACCAGAATTACCATCCGGCAGCTTTTCAACCATACCAGCGGGCTGCGTGACCAATGGGCCCTGCTCGGCCTTCAGGGGATGGGACCGGGTCAGGCGGTCCACACCCTGCCCTGGATCCTCGATCTCGCGTCACGTCAGGAGGACCTCAACTTCACCCCCGGGAGCCGTTTCCTCTACAGCAACATGGGGTACGTCCTCTCTGCCATCATCATGGAGCGGGTCCTCGGCGAACCGTTTGCCCGCTTTTCGGAGCGCGAGTTCTTCGCGCCGCTCGGTATGACGCAGACGCAGTGGCGCGACGACTACCGGCGGGTCGTGCCGGATCGAGCCACCGCGTACTCCCGCGAGGGCAACGTCTGGGTGCAGGACATGCCCTTCACGATGGTGCACGGCAATGGCGGCCTCCTCACGACCGTCGAAGACATGCTGCGCTGGAACGAGGCGCTCACCAAAGGCACCATTCCGGGCGGGACCGAGCTGGTTCGGCTGCTCGAAACGCCTCCGACCCTGACCGACGGCACCACGATTCGCTACGCCCTCGGCCTGAGCGTCGACGATTTCCGAGGCACCCGGATGGTCAGCCACGGCGGCGCCACAGCCGGCTATCGCACCCACCTTGCGCGCTGGCCGGATCGACAGCTGTCGATTGCCGTCTTCTGCAACGCAGCCCAGGCCAACCCGAACGACCTGAGTAACAGGATTGCAGGCAGCCTGTTGAATCTTCCTGCCGGTCGCCAGGCGCCCTCGGCGCCGGTTGCGATCAGCCGGGCAGACCTGGAACCGCTTGCGGGGGTTTATCGGGACTCTACCAACGATGGGATCGTCCGTATCACCGTCACCGGCGACGGACTCACCGCGGCCCCGGGCGGCCGGCTGATCCACCTCGGCGACCGGCGCTTCTGGAATGCCAACGCGGGGGAGCTGCGCTTCGTTGCCGCTGGATCCGCCTGGCGGCTGGAACGGCCGCAGGACGGCTGGGGACATTTCGCACGTGACGAAGAACCGGGGCCAGTTCGCGCCAGCGATTACGTCGGTCGCTACCACAGCCCGGAACTCGAGATTACGCACGAGGTCGCGTTGGACTCAACGGGGGCTTTGACCCTGACGATCCGACGCGCGGGCACCCTGCCGCTCCGCCCCGCCTATCGGGATGGGTTTACGGTAGGCGGCGGCCGGACGGTCCGCTTTGTTCGCGACCGCCGCGGCAATGTGACGGGCCTCAAAGTTTACGCCGGCCGAGCCCTTGGGGTTCGTTTCAACAAGGTGCCGTAGCGAACAGGGCGGCTTTCGAGGGAGCCAATAATGAGAGGGGCGGATCGTGAGATCCGCCCCTCCCTTGCATCATCTGCCTGAACCGCCTACGCTCGATGCGTATGCCGATCAGAAGTTCGTGTTGTTGTTCCGCTCGACGTCAGGCAACGGCATGCAGCGCACCGTGCCGTACACGCCACCCTTCGGACGGTTGGCAGGCGCGCCGCCGCCGATCCGCGGCTGCGGCTCCTGGAACGTGGCACCAGCCGGCGGATTGAACGGAAGGTTGAACCGGTTGACGTCGTAGCCGCGCTGACTCTCGAGGAACAACGCACGCGACCGCTCGTCGATCAACTGATTCAGAATCTCCGTCGCGTCTGTGCTGTTGAAAGGCGGCAGCCCGACCGCGGTATGCAGCGCGTTGATGTAGGCCACGGCCGCGCTCGGCCCAACCAGGTGATAGTCGGCCTCAGCCATGATCAGCTGAGCTTCCTGGTACTTCGCGAGCGCAATCGGGGCCGCCTGCGAGTTGTACTTCCGCGCGATGTACACACTCGGCGTGAGGTTGTCCTGTCCGATCGAACCTGGATCGACGACCACGCGCGGGTCAGGCTGCCCGGCGAACGTCATCGCCTGGTACCGGGGAGCCACACCATAGAGGCGTGATTCCTGGTTCCGGACGAAGATCATATTCCGGGAGTACGAGGTGTTGGTCGCATACGGAATGTTGTACACGAACCCGGCCGGTACGGCCGCCGCGTCGGCGCGCGCTTCGGTCAGCCTCGCGTTGACCACAGCCTGCCCCGGCAGCTTGGCCAGGTTGAGCCGGGTCCGGGCGCGCCCAACCCGGGCCGCGTTGAGCAGCGAGGCGTTGTTTGCCGCGGTCGCATGGGTAATCGCCTCGGTGAACTTCGCTTCCGCAGCGGTAAATACCTGCGCCGGCGTCAATTGCGGACCACCGTCCAGGGCCATGGAGCAGAAGCCCTCGCCCAGGAGCAGCGTGGCATAGCCACCGAGCAGTGCCGAGCGGGCCATCAGGGCGGTCCGACCGGCAACCTGCGCATCGGTGTACTGAGCCAGATTGGTTACGCCCAGGTTGGCCGTGAACCGCGCGGTCTGCATCGGCGCATAGACGCCGAACTGCTGACCGCCGTCGCAGGCTGCGGTGGCGTAGTTGCCGCCGGACTGCAGCATGGACCGCCGGTCCCAGTCCCAGCCCGCCGCGGCGAGCTGGGTGTCTTCGAGCTCGTCGGTGATCAGGCCCATGCCCGTGATGTAGGCCTGGAAGGCGCAACCGAAGGCGGCCTGCGCGCCGTCAACCACCAGCGACGCCGCGGCCGGACCCTCGAGAGTCGTCTCGAGGATTCGCGTCGGAGCGGCTTGGTCGAGCAGGTCACTACAACCCGCCGCACCGAAGAGGAGCACAACCGGAGCAACCGCCCGGGCCCCCCGATGCATCAATTTAGAAACCATAGTCTGCATGAGAATCTCAGTTCCTCGTCTCAGGCCCAGGTCAGAAAGTCAGGTTGATCGAGAAGTTCAGCGACGCAAGCTGAGGCGTCTGATCCTGCTCGAGGCGGACGAACTGCTGCGTCACAAAGTACGCTTCCGGATCGAGCCCGCTGTAACCGGTCCAGGTGTGGAGGTTCCGGGCCGTGAGGGCGAAGGTGCCATCCGTCGCCCGGAACCAGCGCGCGACCGACCGCGGCATCGAGTACGCCAGCGAGAGTTCGCGGAGCTTGATGAAGCTGGCATCGCTCGCGACGAACGACGTCGCGGTACCGCCGGTCTGGATCTCGGCAACGACCTTCGGATCGAAGTCGTGCGGCCGAACGTTCTCGACGCAGCGGAAGAAGACCTGGCAAAGCGCGCGGCGGTTGTTGTCGAGGTGCTTGTTACCCTGCTTGAAGTCGGCCAGGCCATAGACCCGGAGCCGGTTCCAGAGCGTGGCCGTGGCGCTGAAGGCGCCTTCGAGCTTCGGATCGTAGCGGCCCATCAGCACGAACGGCGCCGAACCGCACGGCAAGCCGCCACCGTTACCGTCGTCGCAGAGCACGTTGATGGCCTGACCAGCAGCATTGAGCTCGGCCTGGACCACGCGGCGCGCCCAGTAGGCATCGACCGGCTTGCCGACGGTCGGCTGACCATTACCCAGGGTCGTGATCGGGGTGCCATCGGGCCGGTTGCCGAGGGCCAGGATCTCGTTGTCGTTGGTCGCCAGCGAGAAGCGCAGGTCGAGGGCAAAGTTCTGCTTCTGAATCGGGGTGCCGTAGACCTCGACTTCGATGCCCTGGTTCTTGATGGCGCCGACGTTGATGAACTGCGCCCCCGTGTAGCCCAGCGACGGCGCCAGCGACTTCTGCAGAATCGCGTCGCGGGTCTTCTTGTAGAAGCCCGTGACCGAGAAGCCCAGCCGGTCGTTCAGGAGGCCGGCATCGGCGCCGACTTCGAACTCTTCGGCCCGTTCCGGCTTGAGGTCCGGGTTACCGACGAACTGCGGGATGGCTGCGGCCGAACCGTTACCACCGACCACGGCCTGCCAGCTACGCACCGCCGAGAATGCGGCCGGCTGCTGACCCGCCTGGCCGTAGGCGCCGCGGAGCTTCAGGGTGTTGACGAAGCCCTCACCATTTTCCTTGGCGATGTACGACAGGCTGACCTTCGGATACGCGATCAGCGTGAAATTGTCGCCGAAAGCGCTGTTGTTGTCGACGCGGACCGCGCCGGTAACGTACAGGCGGTCGTTGAAGCCGAACTGCTGCTGGAAGTAGCTGCCCAGCGTGGCGTTCTCGACGAAGGACTCGGAGGCCGAGAAGACGGAGGCCGCGGCAACCGCCTCGAGGCCCGGCGCCGGGAACTGCTCACCCTGGCCCCAGAGCACGTCATCCCGACGGCGGTAGTACTGCGCACCAGCCGACGTCGTCGACGCGATCTTGTCCGAGATCGACCAGCGGGCCGTGGCGCTGTAGTCGAAGGTCGTCAGGTTGGTGGTATTCCGCTGCTTGTACTTGAGGCCAAGCCGTCCAACGCCCGGGTTGAACTGAACCCACTCGGGACGGAGATACCGGTTCAGCTGCTCCGAGGCCTGGTCGGTCTGGTCGAGCCCGACGGTCAGCTTGTGGCTGAGCCACGACGTCGGCCGGTGGTTCAACGTCACGCTGCCCGTGAACCGGTTGATCGACAGCACCGCCTGACGGAAGCCCCACTGGTACTCCGGCGGAGCACCGTTGAAGCCACGCCGCGGGGTGTTAACCAGGTTCGGGTCGCCGAAGATGGTCGAGAACCAGATGCCGCCGGCGCCCGCCTCGAAGGCCTGATTGACCTTGTTCTTGACGAAGCCAAAGCTGGTCTGCACATCGAACTTCTCGCCGCCGCTGATCGACAGGTTGAGGTTCGTCGTGAGACGGCGCTGGTTGTTGGTCGGCTCGATGCCGTTGTCGGCGTCGAACGTGGTGCCCGCGAAATACCGGACGGCGTCGGTGCCACCGCTGATGTTGGCGCCGTAGCCCATCAGGTAGCCGTTCTTGAAGAGCGGCGCGGCCATGGAGTCCGGGTTGTTCTTGAGGCGGGCGTAGCGCTCGTCCTCCTGACGAACCGGGTTCCAGTAGGTCTCGACTCCGTTGATGAGCGACACCGGCTGCACGATCCGGCCTTCCGGATTCATGAACCAGTTGGTGCCCTGACGGGTCTGGAAGCCGATGACCGGCTTGGCACCCTGCTTGCCGCGCTTGGTGATGATCTGGATCACACCATTGGTGGCTTCGGTGCCGTACAGGGTCGCCGCTGCCGGGCCCTTGATGATTTCGATGCTTTCGATCTGATCGGGGTCGATGTCATTGAGCCGGCTCGAAATACCCGAGCCGAAGCCCTGCACCGAGATACCCTGGGCCACCGAGTTGTTGACCCGGGCGCCGTCGACGTAAATCAGCGGGTTGCCGTTCAAGCTGAAGCTGTTGACACCCCGGATCCGGATCTGCGGACCGGCGCCGACCTGGCCCGTGCCCGGAATGACCATGACGCCAGGCGCACGGCTGTTGATCAGGTTCGAGATGTCCGGCACCGGCGCAAAGGCCTGCTGGTCGGCGGCATGCACCGTCGCCGTGGCATTGCCGAGGGTCCGGCGCTCCACCGCTTCCGGCGTACCGGTCACGACGAGCTCGCCGAGGTTGATGGCCTGCTCGGTCAGCAGAATGCGGACGTCGTTGGCGCCGACGCGTGCGGTCTGCGTTCGCGGGCTGTAGCCGATCATGGTGACCCGGAGCGTCACTTCCGACCCGGAGAGACCAGTCAGGGTAAACCGACCGGCGTTGTTGCTGCGGACTTCCCTGCCTGCTGCACCCTCGACGGCCACGCGCGCGCCCTCGAGTGCTCGGCCGGAACGGCTATCGACGACGATGCCGCTCACGTCCTGTGCTGCCAACCCACCGGCCGTGAGCGCCATACACGCCACGACGGCTCCGAGGAGTTTCCTCAACCTCATACGCTTCTCCGGGTCTGGGGGCTAAGACACGATCTCACGCGACGCGAGCCCACGCGGCGCGGGACTAAAAGCTGGATTTCCTGCGACGAACGGTGACCAGTTCGGTACTCGGCTTTGTATACATTGTTGTCGGACGAGTTGTCATCATACGCAGCGCGAGCCCGAAATGCAAGATGGAACACTGGATTCGCGCCCTACGAAACCCCTCCCTCAGGAGTTTCCTGGAGCTACCAATTGCCCGCCTCGCCGCGCGCTCCGATCACGGCCTGCAAACGTACCGCTGCGTTCCGCCAATTGGTCCGAACTGCCGCTTGCGCTCGCTGCCCCTTGCCTGAGGAAATCTCGGAGACGATCAGGGCGTGCTCGACGATGGAAGTCTGTATCGCATCGTGCAGGGCCGTCTGATAGATCCGGATGTAGCGTTCGATCTGCGGCTTGATCGCGTCGTGGAGAGACCGCAACCGAGGACCCGCTGCCGCCTCGACATAGGCTCGATGAAACCGGGTGTCGAGCTCGAACAGCTCGTCACCGTCGCCATCAGCAGCGCTGGCGACCCGCTGATACTGACTGTTGAGTTCGTTCAGAGTGTAGACCAATGCGTTCCGTGGTCTAGTCGGAAGGCTCGCCGCCCGCTCGGCTGCCAGCCCCTCGATTTCCGCCACCATCGCGAAAAGCTCGCGTGCATCGTCCTGGGTGAGCGGGGCCACCATGAGGCGGCTACGCCGGCCCTCCCGGAGCGCCGTGATGTAGCCCTCTTGCTCGAGCCGCTGAAGCGCAGCCCGGACCGAGGTGCGACTGACTCCGAACCGCGAGGTGAGATCAGCCTCGGTGAGCCGGAACCCCGGCGCTACTTTGCCGCGAACGATCAGGTCCCTGACCTGCTGGTACACTTCCCAGACCCGGTCCTGGCGGACCGGAACCAACGTCGACACCGACATCAGCAGCACCTATAGTCATGGCGATAGATGTCCCCTGCGGGGATCGGGAACTCGCGCGCCAATCTATTGGTCGGGCGACCAACGCGATAGACCGGACCTGCTTTCGGTCAGTCCCGCCGGAAGGTCCCCATCCCATCGATGGCCACCGATGCCACCGCCCCATCGCGGCCAATCGCGAAGGTCGCGAACTGTCCGCCGGCCCAGGTTCCCGACAGGCGCAGTCGGAACACATCGTAGTGCCAAGGCTCCAGCGCACCGTACCCGCCCTCGGGAATCCGGAACTCGAGGCCACCCTGCCCCGCAACGATGTGAACCGCACCGAACAGATCGTTTCGATACCGCCCCGCGTACGCCGCCAGCGGCCGGCTCGGCGCCGCCCCGGCAACCCGCTGAGCCTGCAGCGCCCGCTCCGCGTCTCGGCTCCGAGCCCGGTCGACCGCGTGGAGCGCGAGGACCTCGCGACTCCAATCCCGCACCGGCGCGCCGAGATGCTGGTCGATGATCCGATACGCCAGCGCCTGAGGCAGCCAGGCATACCCCATGTCTCCGTTCGAAAGCACGGCAATCCCGAGGTTCTCTTCCGGTACCAGGCCGACATACGCCAGAAAGCCGACGATGCCGCCCGTATGCCAGACGATCTTCCGGCTTCGATAATCATTGAGGCGCCAGCCGAGCCCATAGGACCAGAAATGGGTACTGGGACTGATGGAATCGACCAGCTGAATCCAGCCCGATGGATAGAGCACCGACTGGGGCGTCAGCATGGCCTCGAAGGTTGCTGAGCGGAGCAACCGCCGACCATCGTAGACCCCGCCCGACGTCAGAAAACGGAGCCACTGAGCGAGATCCGTGGCATTCGAGATGACCGAGCCCGCAGACACCGCGTTGTCGTAGCTCTGCCAGGCAATCGGACGCACCGAGTCGCCGACCATCTGATGGGGCAGCGCCGCGTCATGACCGTTGCGAACATCAGCCAGCGTGACCGGACGCTCCGGCAGAGCACAGTAGAAACACTTCGCGAAACGAGTCGAGTCGAAGATTCGGCTGATGTCCGTCGTGGTCCGCCGCATCCCCAACGGCCCCAGGATGCGCTCGGCGAGCAGATCCTCCCAGGGCTTGCCGGCGGCCGCCGCGACTGCCTCACCGGCCGCCGAGTACATGATGTTGCTGTACTCGTAGCGACTGCGGAACGGCACTGCCGGCATCAGATAGCGCAGCTGGCGCAGGACCTTCTCCCGGGTCCAGGTCACCACGCCGTTGTAGGTGCCGAGCACGCCGGTCCGGTGGGAAAACGCATCCCGCAGCGTGACATGCTGGCTGAGGTACGGATCGGCCAGCTCGAACCAGGGCAGGTGATGACGGATCGGATCGTCCCAGCGGAGCACCCCGTCGTCGACCAGCATCGCGGCGAGCGCCGAGGAAAAGGCCTTGCTGGTCGACCCGATCTCGAAGAGGGTCTCTGCCGTGACCGGATCCGGGCGGCCCAGCTGCTTGACGCCATACCCTTTGGCAAGAATGACCGAGTCATTCCGGACGATCGCAATGGCCACACCTGGCACCCGCCACTCCGCCAGCGCCTTGGCCACATAGTCGTCGAACCCTGCCAGCGGGCGTGCCTGCCCGACCAGTGGCGAGCACACCCCGGCCAGCACCGCCGCCAACCACAAGGATCTCATCGTCTCCGTCCTTCCCGCGACGGCAGCACAACGGACCGGGAAAGGGTCCAGACGTACGCAGCCACCGCCCGCAGTTCGTTGTCGTCCAGCCCCGTCCCCTCTCGGGACGGCATCGGAATGCCGGTCTTGGCCTCGGCCTCGGGGATCCCGCGAATCAGCAACGCGGTGATCGAATCGACAGAACCGTCCGGATGGAGCAGCACCCCATCCGTCAGGTCAGGCCCGACGCCGCCTTTGCCATCCATGCCATGACACGCCATGCAGAGGCCAGTGCTCTCATACAGCACCTTGCCCTGGGCAACGACTGCCGGCGTGATGCCCTGAGGCAGCGGGACTGGCGCGGACTGTGCCTCGGCGCTTCCCCACCATGTTGAGCCCGTCAGGAGCACCAGCAGCGCGCCAACCAGTCGCTCGACGTGCCGCATCATTCCCAGGTCTTCCAGGTTGCGTCCGCCGGACCGATCGTGAGCTGCTGTCGGTAGCGAACCAGCGGCTGCCGAATCACCCCAGGCTCCATCGAGAGCTTGTCCAGCCATTGGTCATCACTGTACCGAGCCGCCGACCAACCGAGCTCGGCAAACCGCTTCGAGCTGCGATCGATCAACTGGGCCAGGCCGAACTTCTGGACAAAGCGAAGCAACTCACCCCGCGCCGGAGCCCGCACCGCGAAGTCGACGAAATGAGTCTTGACCCGTCGCTCGGCAAAGAAGCGGAGCGCCGCTCGGGTCTCCGAACTCTTCCTGGTTCCGAACACCTGAACTTCCATTCGAAGCGTCTCCTCGAACCGTGACGGTCAGCCGGCCAGTCGTTCGACTTCGATCGAGGCCCGCTCCCACTCGGTCATCGCCTGAGCCAACGCTTGTTTCGCCTCCTCGAGCGCCCGCGAAAGCTCGCCGGCGCGGCGGGCCCCATCGCCCGACTGATAGAGGGAGGCATCATCGAGCGCGATCCCCAGCGAGGCGACCTCCTGCTCGGCGCTCTGCACCGCCGCCTCGGCCGCTTCCAAGGCGCGGCGCGCGGCGGTCAGGGGCCGAGGTCCGCCTGGTGAGGCCTCCTTCGGCTTGCTCCGCGACTGTTTGGCCTCACGCTCGGCGGCGGCGCGTGCCGCATCGGCCTGCGCAACAGCCGAGCGATCGGCCTGCCAATCCTCCCATTCACCATATGAACCCGGATAGTCGTCGATCCGCCCGTCGGCCAGCGCCCAGGTTCGGGTGGTCAGGCTGCGCAGCAGCGCCCGATCGTGACTGACCAGCAGCACCGTACCCTCGAACGCCGAGATGGCATCTTCGAGCGATTCGATGGTCTCGACATCGAGGTGGTTGGTGGGCTCGTCGAAGATCAGGAAGTTTGCGCCCGACAGCATCAGTCGACCGAGCGACAGGCGCGCCGTCTCGCCACCGGACAAGCTTTCGGCGCGACGCCGACCAGTGTCGCCGGTAAAGCCGATCCGGCCGAGGTGATCGTGCACCTGGCCCCGGGTCCACTTCGGCCTCAAGTCGTGAACGATGTCGAAGAGGGTCTTGCCCGGGGTGACGTCGCCGAGATCCTGGCGATAGTACTCGAACTCGATCGACTCACCGATCCGCGAACTGCCTCGCGCCGGCTCACGCTCACCAAGCAGCGTCTTCAGCAGGGTGGTCTTACCCGCCCCATTGGGTCCGACGAGACCGACCACATCACCGCGCCGGATCGTACCGCTGAACTCCTCGAGCAAGGTCCGGCCGGCAAGATCGACACCGAGCCCGTCGACGACGAGAACCTGATCGCCGCCCCGGTTCCGGACATCGAACCGAATGGCCATCGTGGCGAGATCGGTCGGCGGAGCCGAGAGACGGGGCAAACGATCGAGCCGACGTCGACGCCCCACGGCCTGCGACGACTTCTGACCGGCGAGATTCCGCCGGATGAAGTCTTCCTCTTTGGCAATGGATTTGGCCTGCTTGTCGAACGCACGCTGCTGGCTCAAGCGCCGGAAGGCACGCTGTTCTCCGAACTCCGTGTAGCCACAGTTGTAGACGACGCCCGTGCGGTCTTCGAGATGCAGGATGTGATCGGTCACGGCCGCCAGAAAGGCGCGGTCGTGACTGATCACCAGCGCACTGGCCTCCGACTCGCGCAAATGGCCTTCGAGCCAGTTGATGCCGGCAATGTCGAGGTGGTTGGTCGGCTCGTCGAGCAACAGCAGATCGGCATCCGCCGCCAGCTGCGCAGCGAGACCGATCCGGCCGCGCTCCCCGCCGGAGAGGGTGGCCACCAGCTGCGTCCGCGCCCGAACGTGGTCGAAGCCGAGACCATCGAGAATGGCGTCGACCCGCGCAGTAACGGTGTAGCCACCCTCATGCTCGAACCGTTCGAGGTTCCGGGCGTACCGCGCCATCAGGCGCTCGGCCTCATCGCCGCTTGCCGTGGCCAGCGCCTCGGCGTCGTCGGCAATGGTCGTTTCGAGCCGCCGCAACTCGCGATAAGCTCCTGCGGCAGCTTCCCAGACCGTCTCGCCCTCTTCGAAGGTGCGGTGCTGATCGAGCACCGCCACCTTGAGACCCGAGGCCCGCGCAACCGAACCGGTCGCGGGTACGAGATCGCCGGTGATCACTTCGAAGAGCGACGTCTTTCCGATTCCGTTCCGGCCGATCACGCCCCAGCATTCGCCGCGACCGACCATGAACGTGACATTGTCGAGAATCGTGGTGTCGGCAAACCGAACCGCGATCCCGCCCAGCGACAGCAAGCTCACACGGCCGCCAGTCGTCCTCGGGCCGCAATCGGCCAGACCGTCTCGACCGTGTCACCCCGAACCCCGTGAACCACATCGTTCAAATGCGTCACGATGCAGACATGGTTCGGAATGATCCGGACCTGATCACCGACCTTGGGGCGCCAGGTCGAAGCGCTCAGGTCGAGAATGCCGTGCTCCTCCGACATGCCTTTGACCGTTACCTCCGGATGCCCGACGACTTCGCCGAAGCCGGTGGCCGTACCGATCCGGAGCGGCTCACGGCCTAACGCTTTGGTGCCCGCGTCGACCACGGCCTGTCCTGCCACCGCCGTGCTGACCACCGTCGCGAGGACCGTCAGCGCGCAATCCGCCGGGGTGGCGAGGCCGATTCCCATGATTTCACGATCGTTATAGACGTAGGTGCCGGGACGGATCTCGGTCAGGCCGGGAATCTCATGCCCTCGGAACGCCGTCGGCGTCGAGCCGCCGCTCACGATGCCGGGGACGATGCCGGCAGCCTTGAAGGCGTCGAGCCAGCTGGCGATGTCCGCCTTGAGCTGGTCGAGCAGCGCCTCTTGCGCATTGACTTCCTGGCGGATGTGTCCCGGATAGAAGTTGACCCCGGCAAACTCGAGCGGTGGCAGACTCTGCACCAGCTTGGCGAGTCGGACCGCCTCAGCGGCGGTCTGGACCCCGACCCGATGCATGCCGAGATCGCACTCGATCAAGACGCGCACCGGCCGACCGGCCGCCTTGGCCGCCGCGCCCAGCGCCTCGATCGCCTCGGCCGAGTCGAGCGCCACCATGAGACGGACCCGGGACGGCAAGGCCATCAGGCGCGCCAACCGGGCCGCCCCAACCGGCGGATAGGCCACCAGAATGTCGTCCGCCACCTCGGCCATGACCTCGGCCTCTTTGGTCGTCGCGCAGGTCAGCCCGAGCGCACCGCGCGAGACCTGCCCGCGCGCCACCGAGACAGACTTGTGCGTCTTCACATGGGGCCGGAGCCCGATGCCGTGCTGCGTGGCGTAATTGGCAACCCGGTCGAGGTTCCGCTCGAGCACATCGAGGTCGACGAGCGGGGCGGGTGTTTCGATATCGGTGATCTTCATGGTGTCTCAGATACTCTTTCGGACGGTCTGAACGGTTTCATATCTCGCGATCGGGCGGTAATCTACAGCGATTCCTCCGGCCAGGCATTCGTGACGCATTTCGGTATTGCTCTCCTCGCGGTCCTCCAGACAGCCGCCCCTGCACCCATCGTGATGCAGTACGACGTTCGCGTCCCGATGCGCGATGGCGTAACGCTCTCCGCCGATGTCTATCGGCCCAATACGACGGAGCGAGTGCCCATCATTCTCCTCCGCACGCCGTATGACAACGGGGTGGCCAGCCAGGTAACGGCGGGCAAGCTCTGGGCCTCGCGGGGCTATGCCTACGTGGTCCAGGACGTGCGCGGCCGAGGCGACTCCGACGGCACCTTCTATCCGATGGTGACCGAAGCCGAAGACGGTTACGACACGATCGAATGGCTGGCCCGGCAACCCTGGGCCAACGGCAAAGTCGGGATGATGGGTGGTTCGTACCTGGGATGGGTCCAGCTCTACGCGGCCGCCCTCAAGCCGCCGTCACTCAAAGCGCTGATTCCGAGCGTCACGCCACCGGACCCGGATCGCAACTTTCCCAATCAGCACGGCGCCCTGAGTCCGATGACCCTGTCGTGGCTGGCCGCGCTGTCGGGGCGGACCATGCAGGACATCTCACGCCACGATCTGCGCGGCGCCTACTCGCACCTGCCCCTCTACCAAGCGGACCAGGAACTGGGTCGCAACATCCCGGCGTGGCGCGACTGGTTCGACCACTCGGTGCGCAACAGCTACTGGCAGCAGCAGGCCTATCAGCAGGCGCTCATCGGCACGACCATCCCGATGTTGCACATCAGCGGCTGGTACGACGACGTCCTGGTGGGCACCACGGAGAACTTCGTCAATCTGCGGAGCAGTCCGCATCAGTTCATGATGATCGGCCCCTGGGGCCACCGAATCAACCAGGGTCGCAAGCTGGGCGAGATCGACTTCGGCCCCGACGCCGTCATCGATCTGGACAGCCTCAACCTGCGCTGGTTCGACTACTGGCTCAAGGACGCACCGAACCGCGCCGACCGCGACCCGACCGTCCAGATCTTCGTAATGGGCGAGAATCGCTGGCGCACCGAGCGGGAGTGGCCGCTGGCGCGAACCCGCTACCTCCGCTTCTACCTCCACAGCAACGGCAAGGCCAACTCGCGCTTCGGCGACGGCGTGCTCGACACCCTGCCACCCGGGGCCCAGCCACCCGACCGCTACCGGGCCGACCCGGCCGACGCGGTGCCGTTTCTGACCGACGACGCCTTCTCACAAGTTGGCGGGCCGGATGACTACCGCACGGTCCAGGAGCGCAACGACCTGCTGGTCTATACGTCGGCGCCACTGACCCGGCCGATGGAGGTCTGCGGCCCCCTTCAGGTCAAGCTCTTTGCCGCAAGCTCGGCACGTGACACAGACTGGATGACCAAAGTCGTTGCCGTCCGACCCGATGGATTTGCGCTGCGCCTCAACGACGGCGTGGTGCGCGCTCGCTATCGGTTCGGGTTTGATCGTTCGGTGCTGCTCGAGCCTGGCAAGGTCGAGGAGTATACGGTCGACAACTGGTCGACCTGCATCCTGCTGGAAACCGGTTGGCGCATTCGCCTCGAGGTGGCGTCGCACGCGTTCCCGAAGTTCGATCGGAACATGCAGACCGGCGGGCCCATCGGCAGGGACAGCAGCGGCGTCGTCGCGACCCAGACGGTCTACCATGACCGCCAGCGCATGTCATATCTCCTGCTGCCTGTCACGTCACCGTAGGCGCCGGCTACCGCAGCGATCCCGGATCCGTCCCGCCTTGCGGTTGGCGGGGTCGTCGCGCAACAATTCTCGGCATGATGGCAATGGATCCTACCGTCGAGCGTATCCGGCAGATGTCGGCGGACGAGCGAGTCCGGCTCGCCCACTCACTCTGGCTGCAGGCTTGGGCGGCTGCGGAAGCCGGGGTACGCGGGCGTCATCCAAGCTGGTCTGAAGGTGAGGTGACGGCAGCCGTCCGAAAGCTCTTCCGTGACGCACGGCCCTAGTCTCGTCTCCCTTTTCGTGCGCCCCCTCAACCGGGCGGGTCTCGAGTATATGGTCACGGGAGGATTGGCCGCCGTCGTCTACGGTCACCCCCGAATGACTGTGGATGTTGACCTCGTGATCCGGCTCCGTTCTAGTGATGCCGCTAGGTTCAGCGCGTTGTGGCCAGCCGAGGCATTCTATGTTCCGCCGATCGAGGTCATCCGGGAGGAAGCTGATCGCCCCGAACACGGCCATTTCAACGTCAGCCATCACGAGACAGCCATGCGGGCAGACGTCTACCTGCCAGGCGCTGATCCGCTCAATGCCTGGGCGTTCCAGCACCGTATCGTTCGCGACATCGAAGGCGAGCGGGTCCAGATTGCTCCTATCGAGGCTGTCATTCTCGGGAAGCTCAAATACTATAAGGCCGGCGGATCCGACCGTCACCTGCGCGATATCGTACGGATGCTGGCTGTGAGCGGTGACGGGATCGACCAGCCGGTCCTGGCTCGCTGGATATCCCGCCTGGAACTCGATGCCGCCTGGGATCAGGTGCAGCGCTACCAAGAGCCCGCCTAGCATCCGCAGCCTCGACTAGAACGGATACTCGGACTTCGTCGTAATCTCGTATCCCGCCGGCGGCGCCGCACCCATCAGGTGCTGAACGAAGTAGTCCCAGCGCCGCCGCCGGAAATACGGATTGGCCGACATCGCGTGGGATCCGTTCGGCACGATCAGCAGGTCGTAATCCTTGTTCGCCTTGGTGAGCGCGTCGATGACCTGAACCGTCAGCCACGGCGAGACGTTGTCGTCCATGTCTGCGTAGGCCAGCAGCAGCTTGCCCTTCAGATTCGCTGCAATCGACTGATTGGCCTGCGCAGCATAGTTGTCTCCCTGCGGCAAGCCCTGATAGGTCTCTCCCCAGAGCGAGAGATAGCCGCGCTGATCGTGATTCCCCGCCGACGACACCGCGACCTTGTAGAAATCGGGATAGAGAAACATGGCGCGCGCCGAGGCGAACCCGCCGCCTGAATGCCCGTAGATGCCAACCCGATCGAGGTCGAGGTACCGGCGCGTCTGCCCGATCTGCCGGAACGCGGCGATGTGATCTTCGAGCGAGCCGGCCGTCTCCAAGCGACCATAGGACACATCGTGGAACGCTTTGGACCGGAAGGGAGTGCCCCGCCCGTCGACTATGACACCGACGAAGCCGAGTGTCACCATCGCCCGAAGATCACCGCCCGCAGTGAACGCGCGGGGCACCAGCGTGATCTGTGGCCCAGGATAGTTCTCCTCCAACACCGGGTACCGGCGGGTCGAGTCGAAGTCGGGCGGGGTGATGATGATGCCGTACAGATCGGTGGTGCCATCGGCGGCTTTCACCGTGAAACGCTCCGGATAACGCCAACCGGTCGCAAGCAGCGCAGAGAGGTCCGCTGCCTCGAGCGGCAACACGGTTTTGCCATCCATCGACCGAAGTACGGTCCGCGGCGCGAGATCGACCCGGCTCACCCGATCCACCGCCCACCGCCCGTTGGGACTGACGCTGATCTCGTGCTCCGCATCCTCCGGCGTGAGCAGGGTCAGGCCGGTGCCGTCGAGCCCGACCGAGTAGAGGTGCCGGTAGTACGGATCGCGCCCCGCTTCCTTGCCGCCGGCGGTGAACCAGATTCGGCGCGCGCGCTCGTCGACGTGCACGATTTCCCGAACGACGTACTGCCCGTCGGTGATCCGATTCTTGACCTGACCGGTCGCACCATCGACGAGATAGAGCTGCGCCCATCCGTCGCGCTGCGAAAACCAGACCAGCTCCCGACCGCCACCCAGGACCCGGCTGTTCGGTCGCGTACCGAGCATCAGCGTCGCCTCGACCATGGTCGGGCCACGCTCCTCCGCCAGGGCCGAGACCCGCCCCGATCGCGCGTCCGCCTGCATCAATCGATACGACTTGCTGGCCCGCTCCCGGCTGATGAAGTAGGCGGTGACGGAGTCACCCCACCAGGCCTCGTGGAACGCAATCGGCGAGTTGTACGCCATGCCGAACCTCCCACCGAGCGGCGTCATCCCACCCGAGTTCACATCGATCACCAGCCATTGCGCCTGCGAAAGCGAGTCGCCTGGAAAGGGGAAGACGAAGGACCAGAGTTTGGGACGCAATCCTTCCGCAGGTACCGACTGAATCAGATGCGACTCGGCCAGGCCGCGCTCGTCGAGCCGGTGCGTCAGGATCCGGCGCGAGTCGGGCGACCAGAGCGCCATCGGGGGCTGCGGCAACCCGGCCCGCTGCACCGTGGCCCAGACTGTGTTCGATTCGGGGTGCAAGCCATACGCATGTCGGCGGACCCCGTCGTGTGTCAGCTGCCCTTCGGCTCCGCTGGCAACCTCACGCAGCCAAAGGTTGTGATCGCGATGCGAGAGGCCCCACTTGCCGTCCGGCGAGAGCAACTCGTTCGGCAAGCGCGGCGGGCCTGACTCCTCCTGACCGCACCGGTAGCGGTCCAGCTCACAGCGATAAGTCTTCTGCTCGATCACGACGAGGATCGAGGGCGCTTTGCCCTTCTCCTCCCACGTCAGCGTCTCGAACGGAAGCGAATCCGCGGCGACACCGCGAGCGAGTACGCGACCGAGTTCGGCCGCGAGCCGGCCGTGATCAAACGCCGGACGGCGGCTCCGGCGAGCCGGATCGACCAGGATGAACTCGGCCCCGGCGGGGGTCCGGACCCGGTACCAGAACCGATTGCCTCCGTCGATCCACTGCGGCACGATCTTGTCGCGAAAGACGAGCTTGTCGGCATTGGCGGGTAGCATCCGCTCCGCGGCGGCATACTGAGACCTCGAGATCTCTCGCCGGGCGGCCTGAGCGCCCGCCTCCCCTGCTTGGCCTGCCACCCCGAGTCCCGCCAGCGCCAGCCACGCCCAAACCCGCCTCGCCATAGCCGCCTCCTCGTCGAGAATCCCTGGTCGCAACCTTGCAACGCATACAATAACGGATACAATTTGAGCCTGCACCGGGCGCTTCTGCCAGCGACCGATCGTACCTCCACTCTCTCCCGGGGCCATATCCATGTTGAGTCGTTTCGTGACACCGACGCTTGCCGTCCTGACGCTCGCCGGCGCCGCTGGTGCCCAGACACCCAGCCAGAACCTCGCCAACGAGATCGCCCGGATCGAGCCGTCATCCGGTGGCACCCTCGGCGTCGCCGCGCTGCACATCGAGTCGGGCCGGACCTTCTTCCACAAGGCCGACGAGCAATACCCGTTAGCCAGCACTTACAAGCTGCCGATGGCCGTCCTCGGTATGAAGCTGGCCCAGGAGGGCAAGCTCGATCTCAACGCGATGATCCAGTGGGACACGACCGATCTCCACATCGGGAGCGAGGCCCATCTGCTCTTCCGGAAGCCTGGCTTCGCCATGTCACTTCGGAATATCGTCGAAACCACCATCATCCTGTCGGAGAATAACGCCACCGACATCCTGCTCACCAAGATCGGCGGCGGAACGGCCGTGACCCAGTATCTCCGCAGCCTGGGGATCAACGATATGCGGGTCGACCGCCCCACGGCGGAGGTCATCGCGCACCCGTACGGCATCACCGACATCTGGACCGCCGACGGCAAGTTTTCGCGCACCAAGTGGGAGCGGCAATCTGCCGCGCTGAGCCAGGCCCGGCGCGACTCGATTGCCTACTACTACGCCAAGGATCCCCGCGACCACGGCAGCCCGCGCGCGATGCTGACGCTGCTCACCAAGCTCTGGAAGGGCGAGCTGCTCGACAAAGCGCATACGGCCGAGCTGCTCGATATCATGTATCGAACCTCGACCGGCGCGGGCCGGCTCAAAGGCATGCTCCCCGCGGGAACCCCGGTCGCGCACAAGACGGGGACTTACTCGGGCACGGCCAATGACGTCGGCATCATCGACTTGCCCGACGGCACGCACCTCGCCATCGCCGTTTATGTGAAGGGCTCGCGCCGCCTTCAGGGCCCGCCGCTGGAGAACGCCATTGCCCAGTCGGCCCGCGCGGTATACGACTACTTCCTCTACAGCAGCAAGTAGTCCGCTCGTTGTACCAACGCGCCTCGGGGGGCGGCGGCCGATTGGCCGCCGCCCCCCGAGTCACCCGCAGTCTGATCTCAGTGGAACTGTTCGGATTCGGTCGACCCGGCCAGCGCCGTGGTCGAGGAGCCTCCCCCGCTGACAACCTGCGTCACATCGTCGAAGTACCCGGTGCCGACTTCGCGCTGGTGCCTGGTGGCCGTATAGCCGTTGACCTCCGCCGCAAACTCCGCCCGCTGCAACTCGGCGTACGCCGCCATACCGCGCTCGGCGTACCCGCGCGCCAGCTCGAACATCCCGTAGTTGAGCGCGTGGAAGCCGGCCAGGGTGACGAACTGGAACTTGTAACCCATGGCGCCGAGTTCCCGCTGGAACCTGGCAATGGTCGCCGCGTCGAGTTTCTTCTCCCAGTTGAACGACGGTGAGCAGTTGTAGGCCAGGCGCTTGCCGGGAAACTCGGCGTGGATCGCATCAGCAAAGCGGCGAGCCTCGTCGAGATCGGGCGTCGAAGTTTCGCACCAGATCAGATCCGCGAACGGCGCGTAGGCCAGACCGCGGGCAATCGCCTGGTCCAGGCCCGGGCGGACCCGATAGAATCCTTCCGCGGTCCGCTCGCCGGTCAGGAAGCGCTGATCCCGCTCGTCGACATCGCTCGTGATCAGCGCCGCCGCGTTGGCGTCGGTCCGGGCCACCAGCACCGACGGCACGCCCTCGATATCCGCTGCAAGCCGCGCAGCGAGGAGATTCCGCACCGCCGCCTGGGTCGGAATCAGCACCTTACCGCCCAGGTGGCCGCACTTCTTCTCGCTGGCCAGCTGATCTTCGAAATGCACCCCGGCCGCCCCCGCCTCGATCATGCCCTTCATCAGTTCGAAGCAGTTGAGCGGACCGCCAAAGCCGGCCTCTGCGTCGGCCACAATGGGCGCGAACCAATGGGTGTCGGTCTTGCCCTCGGCGTGATCGATCTGGTCGGCCCGCTGTAATGCCTGATTGATTCGCTTGACGACGCTCGGCACGCTGTTGGCCGGGTAGAGGCTCTGATCGGGGTACATCTGTCCCGCCAGGTTCGCATCGGCCGCCACCTGCCAGCCGGACAGGTAGATCGCCTTGAGACCGGCCCGAACCTGCTGCATGGCCTGGTTGCCCGTCAGCGCACCGAGCGCGTTGACGTACGGCTCGTCTCGCATCAGCGCCCAGAGCCGTTCGGCGCCCTGACGCGCCAGGGTATGCTCGACGCGCAGGCTGCCGCGCAGGCGCACCACATCGGCGCCACGGTAGGGTCGTTCGATCCCGGTCCATCGTTCGCTGGTCGCCCACTCCTGCTCGAGCGCCGCCGCGTCCTGATCCTGCCCTGGTCTCGTCATGGTTCCTTATCCTCGATTCAGATCGGATCGTGCCGGTCGGTCACGATCATGGCTTCACTCTGATTCCGCGCCTCACGGAGACGCTCTCGCTCGTTCGGATCCTCGACGCCATCGAGAAGCCGGGCGAGTTCGGTGTCGTATAAGGCGGTGAGATACTCGGGGGTGTGCAGCACGGCGCGCCCCGCCTCATCGAGGACCGGCACCTGCTCCCGATGGCGCACGCGCTGTGCCAGCATCAGCCGATAGATCCGATCGGTGGCCAGATCCTCCATGTACCCCTCGATGAGACTGGCCCCCCGGCCCGCCAGGACCCCCGCCCGGTACCGGATGGTGACGCGGGCAGCAGCCTGAGAGCCGGCCACGGTATGCGCACCTACCCCTTTTGGCGCGGGGCGAAGATCAGGATAGCGGTCGATTACCGCGGGTCGCCGGAATCCCTGGTTCGGCACAGGAAACTGCGCCACCGCGACGGTGTTCTGGTCGGGGTGCCCGGTCCAGGCGCCATCCATCAAGGCGCTGGCCTCGTTCTGCTTGTCGCGCTCAAGCGCAGCAAGCGCCCTTCCATTGAGCTCGGCGTCGGTCCGACTCGGGAAGAGCGCCGTCATGCCCCCGATGGCAAGGATGCCCCGCTTGTGGCAGATCTCCGGCAGGAGGATCCGAAGCCGTTGAAAGAACGGAACATCGTGGGGAATGGTGTTGCGGTCAGGCAACACCCAAGCCGGGTCGGCGAGGTTGAAGTGGATCAAACTCGCCATGTAGTCCCAGCGCCCGAGATTGAGCCCCAGGATATGGTCGCGCAGATGGAAGACGAACTCTTCCATCCCGTACGCCATCGGATGGGCCTCCACCAGGGCCATGCACTTGATATGGTCGCGGGGCAGCCCCTTGAGCTCCGCTACGCGAGCAAACAAGTCACGCCACCAGATCGCCTCCTCCGGCGACTCGCTCTTCGGGATGTAGATGGCAATCGGATGACGCAGCCGAGCCGGCTCGAGCCGATGCACCAGCAGCGCAACATCGAAGAGCGAAGCGGAGACGAGTTCATCCCGCACCACGCCAGCCTGGTGGAGGTGCAGACCGCGCACCCGGACCCAAGTGACCGTGGCCGACGGGGCAATCGCCACCCGGGCATCCCGCTTGCTGTCGTGATAGGTGAGCGTACCGTGCAGCGCCTCGACCGCATTGGCGTGCCCGCGAAGCAGCGTGGGCCAATCGTTGGCCATCGAGTCTTCGAGGTCGATCATCACACCCGGCGCACCGGAGTTGAGCATCTTGACGACCAGTTCGCCATCGTCAGCGGGCCCGGTCATCTGGTTGCGCTGATCAGCGCACCACGCGGGGAGGGCAATCCGCCAGTCACCGGTCGTCGCATCCGACGGCTCGCGATGGTCAGGCAGAACGCCCTTGTGCGCAGCTGCCAATGCTTCGGCACGTCGCTCGACCAAGCGGCGCTGCCGCGGCGAAAATTCCTGGTGCAATGCCAGCAACTGTGGGTAGAAGCCAGCCGGCAGGTCGCGCAGCGGATCAAAGCCGGCGGGGGCGGTGTTGGAGCGCTGCTCGAAATCGACCGTCATGCCGGAGACCTCGTTCCTGGAATCGAAGGCGCCCGGCTCGCGGCCGGATGCACGCCAACTGTCTGGGCTGCCTCCCCAAGCTAGGATCGAACCAGGGATCCGTCAAGCGAAATTTCGCCAATGGTTTGCTTTTCGCTGCACGCGAAGATAGGTTGACCGAGGACCTTCGCTATCAGCGGGCCACCGCTGGAACGGAACTGCCATGGCCAACACCGCACATCTCCGCACCATGTTCGGCATCAAGCTGTCGCGCCTGCGCGATGCCCGACGCCTGACCCTGAGCGCGCTCGCCGGACAGGCAGGCGTGTCGGTCTCCTACCTGGCCGAGATCGAAGCCGGGAAGAAGTTCCCCCGGGCGGAGAAGCTGCTCGGTCTGGCGGACGCTTTGGGCCTGAGCCTCGAGGACCTGATCTCCTCGAAGGTCGACGCCGAGTTTGCCCCGCTGCAGGGTTTCCTCGACTCACCCGGCCTGGCGAACTTTCCGTTCGAACGCTTCGGATTGCCCCGCGAGGAACTGGTCCACCTGCTGAGCCGCTCGCCGAACGAAGTGGCGGCGCTACTCCGCACCTTGAACGACATTGCCCGCCAGTACGACATCGGCGTCGAGCATTTTCTGCACGCTGCGCTCAGGTCCTATCAGGAACTCACCGGCAACTACTATCCGGACCTCGAGGCTGCCGCCGAGGCCTTTGCGGACGAACTGGCCGAAGCATTCCCCGACTGCACGCAGGGAGAACAACTCGAGCGGTGGGTCGCGGCCGAGCTTGGACTCTCCATCGACGACCGCGCGCTGGGCAATGCCGCGCCCCTCAAGACGGTTCGTGCCGTCCGCTTCGAGGGCGAGCGCCGCCTGCTGATCAGTCCGGCCCTCACCGCATCCCAACGCGCCTACATCCTTGCCCGCGAAGCGGCCTATCATCGGCTGCGGCTCAAGGCGCGCTCATGGGTGTCGCCACCGGACTCGGACGGGTCGTTCGATCAGGTAATCAATGACTTCCGCGCCTCCTACTTTGCCGGAGCCGTCCTGCTGCCGCGGCGCGTGATCAGCGCGGAACTGAAGAAGTGGTTCCGCCAGACGAAATGGCAGCCAAGCGTTCTCCTCGACCTGATGGATCGCTACCAGGTCACGGCAGAAACGCTGATGTACCGGATGAGTCAGATCACGCCCGGTGAGTTCGGGCTCAAGGTGCACTTTCTCAAGTTTCGGACGGAAGGCACCACCTATCGACTGGTCAAGCAGCTCAACCTGTCGAACCTGCCGGTCCCGGAGGGTCACGGGGGCAGCGAACATTACTGTCGTCGCTGGCTCACCACCCGGCTGCTGACCGAGCTCAACCAGCGGCAGCATCGCCATCCGCGGCGGCAGCCAGACCCGGCCATCGGAGTCCAGTCCTCCCGATTCCACGATCGGACCGACGAATACTTTTGCCTGGGCCTCGCTGCGCCAGCTGCGCTTGACCCGACCATCAATACCAGCCTGACCATTGGCTTCAAGATGGACGAAGCCTTTTTCCGGACGGTCCGGTTTGCCAAAGACCGCTCGATTCAGCGGGCCCTGATCAGCTCCACCTGCGAACGGTGCCCCTTCGATTCCACCACCTGCCGTGATCGGGTTGCCCCGCCCAGCCGGGTCCGGCGAGAGCGGGCTCACCAGGCGCAGCAGCGCGCGCTGACGGCACTCCGCTCGACCCCCTGACACCACCAAACACAAGCGCCGCGAGTCCCGAATCGGACTCGCGGCGCTGCTCGGTTCGCATGCCGAGGTTAGGAGCGACCCGGTCCGCCGGCCTTGGCATGGAAGGTTGCCAGGCCCGACACCTCGACCTCCGACACCTTCGCATCGGCGTCGAGCTGAAAGAGGAATGACCGCGCTCCGTCCCTGAAGGTGTTGAAGTGCCAGTGTTCCGCAGGCACGTCGATGCCCTGCCATCGGAACCGCAGCCGATTTCCGTCGACCGATACCGAGAGATCGCCGTAGAGCGGATCGGTATAGGTGCCGGCATAGCGTTCGAGCGGCAGGGACGGGCGCGTACCGGACACCCGCGCGTCGGCCATTCGCTTCGCCGCCTCGGCCTGCCGCGCCGCCGCGGCTCGATTCCGCTCGAGCCCCTCGGCGAGATAGTCCTTGGCCGGGGCTCCGAGGAGGAACCGATCCATGATGTTGGAGACGATGGCGGGCCCCGCCGAATGCGGTGATCCGTTGGTCAGCACGACGATCCCAACCTGTGCGTCTGGCAGCGTCCACATCTCCGAGAGCATGCCATCGATCCCGCCGTTGTGCCACGCGACCCGCGCGCCGCGATAGGTCGTAATCACCCAGCCCAGGCCATAGCTCGACGTGCCGCTCACGCTGTCGCCTGCCCCGCCGGAGTTGATATGCGGCGTCTTGGCGACTGCGAGGTTGGCTTCGCTGACGAGGCGCTTGCCGTTGTAGACACCATTGGCAAGGTGAAGCCGTACATAGCCCGCCATCTCGACGATGCTCGAGTTGATGGAGCCGGCCGGCGCGGCATTGTCGAGGTTCCGCCACGGAATCGGCTTGGCGCTCCCATTCGCTATCGCATGCGGGGTCGAGACGTCGGCCTGCTGCGCCAGGCCGTTGGTGCTGAGGCTGCTGTTGTCCATTCCAAGCGGCGCAAAGATCCGACGGCGCACCACGTCGTCAAAGCTCATCCCGGCGGCGCGACCCACCATTTCGCCGGCCGCGAGGAACATGACGTTCTGGTAGCCCATCTCGGTGCGGAACGACGCATTGGGCGTCAGGTGACGGATCCGATGCAGAATTTCATCGCGCGAGTACGACGTGCCGTACCAGAGCGGATCTCCCCGACGCCCAAGCCCCGACCGGTGCGACAGGACGTCGCGCAGGGTGAGCTCGCGGGTTACATAGGGATCGTAGAGCTGGAACCCGGGCAGCCATCTGGTGACCCGGTCATCCCACGTCATCACCTTGTCATCGACCAGCATTGCCGCCGCCGTCGAGACGAACGACTTGGTGTTCGATCCGATGGCAAAGATCGTGGTCGGCCGGACCGGAT
The DNA here is from genome assembly GCA_019637315.1 of Gemmatimonadales bacterium. Lineage (NCBI taxonomy): Bacteria > Pseudomonadati > Gemmatimonadota > Gemmatimonadia > Gemmatimonadales > Gemmatimonadales bacterium. The sequence goes on along the minus strand of JAHBVU010000010.1, from coordinate 27,694 downwards.
CTGGCTTGCCGATCTCCTTGACGCCGAACCCCTTGGCGTAGATGAGCGAATCACGGTGCACGATGCCGACCGCGACCCCCGGCAGATTCCACGCCTGACGCACCTGCTCGACGTACTGGTCGAGCCCCGCCAGCGGATCGGCCTTCCGCTGCGCGGCAAGAGTGCCGCTCCATCCGGCCAACAGCAACACCAATACGCCTAACGTCCGAACACTCCGTTCCATGACTTCCTCCTGGGGAGTACGCCTGCGATTGCGGCGCCCGACCGCGCAGACGCGAGCGAACGCCGCAACGAATCAGACCCAGATCTGGCCGAGCACTCGCTTGAAATTCCCCCCCAGGACGCCAAGAATGTCGGCATCGCTGTACTTCCGGCGGATCAGTCCGTCGGTGATGTCGTACATCCGCTTCGGATGAGCGATCTCATCGATGTCGATCTTGTCGCGGAACGCGTAGCTGTCTTTGTAACCAGCCTTGAGCCGCTTGTAGTCCTCCGGCGGCATGTCATCGTAGCCGTACAAGTCGATGTCACTGCCGATTCCGACATGCTCACGGCCACCGGTAACCTTGGCCACGTGATCCATGTGATTGAGATAGTCCTCAATCGTGGTGGGCTCCTCGTTCTTGACGAAGTTGCGCACCCCGGTAATACCCATCACACTGCCGGTCTCACCCACCTTCTTGATCACCTCGTCGGGCTTGCAGCGCGGGTGGCCGGGAGCCAGCGCCCGGGCGTTCGAATGGGTGATGAGCACCGGCTTCTTGGAGGCCTCGAACGCGTCGAGCGAGGTCTTGTCGCCGCAATGCGAGACGTCGATGGCCATGCCGACTTCGTTCATCCGCGTCACGATCCGAAGCCCGAAATCGCTGAGGCCTTCGTCTTGCCGCTCGGTGGATCCGTTACCGATCCAGTTCCGGCTGTTGTAGGTGAGCTGCGAAACCCGCTGCCCATACCCGTAGAATTCCGCAACATGGTTCGGGTTCTGGAAGTGATCGGCGTTCTGCACCCCGAGCATGATACCGAACTTGCCGGAGGTCCGCACTCGATCGAGGTCGCCGACAGAGTCGATCCGGATCAGGTACTCGTCCCGGCCGGCAATCAGACTGTTCAGGCTGTTGAAGTACCGCAGTGCCGCCTCGTAGGCGTTCGGCCCGCCAAACCCCGTCGCATGATGCCCGACATGGATGCCGGACGTCTTGTAGGGCTCGAAATCCGCCGCCGTGAAGGACTCCGGATTCGCGTTCCACCGCCGCTGCTTGGCGAAGTCGAGTGTGAACGGAAAGAGCATGTCGATGACCAGGGCCTGCTTCATCAGCGCAATACAGCGGGCCGAGTACTCGGTCGTGCTCCAGGGAAACAGCTGGTACCGCCCTCGGAGGAACGCGGGTGCCCCGATGGCCGCGACCGTGGTCGTAAGGAACTGCCGGCGAGAAGTCATGATTGCCTCAATCGAGTGCAGGAATGGGAGTCAGACCGCAATCATCGTTTGCGTCCAAAGGTCCCGAGGTTGGGATACACCAGCGAACGAACCCGGCCCGACGCATCGAGCTGGAAGGTGACACGGGTCGGTCCGAAAACCGGATTCCGCCAGACGATGGCATAGGTGTCGAAGTGCCAGTGCTGCAGGTCGCCCGTATAGTGGGGACCGAAGCGCGCGACCAGGCCACCGTTTTCCTCGGTCACGCTGATCTCGCCGTACATGCTGTCGGCATAGACGCCGGCGTACTGGGCCTGCGCCAGCGACGGAGAGGTTCCCGTCACCCGCGCAGCCTCGACCTTGCGCCGTTCGTCTTCCGATCGCTGCTGCGCTGCCTTGGCATCGGCCAGGTAGAGCGCACTCCAGTCTTTGTCGGCTCCGCCGGTATAGCGATCGAGCAGCCAGTACATCATGGCCGAGGGAAGGCTCGATTCGGAGACGTTGGTGAGCACCACGACGCCGAGTTTCTTCCCCGGCACCAGGGCAACCTGGGCCCGCATCCCGCGAATCGCACCGCCATGAGAAACCAGCTTCATGCCGCGATAGTCGCGCAGCGACCAGGCCAGCCCGTATGCGGTGAGGTTGGTCTCCGGGAAATTGCGCTCGTCCGTTGCGCTGCGGGATGTGTGCATGTGCGGTGAGTGCATTTCCTTGATCGTTTCCGCCTTGATCAGCCGCCGACCGCCGTACACGCCGTCGGCCAGATGCAGCCGGATCCACTGGGCCATGTCCGCGACGCTCGAGTTGATCGAACCGGCCGGCCCGATGTTATCGATGTTGGCCCACTCCACCGCCGTCGGCACCCCGCCAATCTTCTCGTGAGGCGAGGCGACATCCGTCTGCGCCGCCAGCGGCACCACGCTCGTAAAGCTCCGATGCATGCCGAGCGGCTCGAAGATCCGCTGCTTCACGAAATCGTCCCAGACTGTTCCCGTGACTTTATCCACCACGGTACCCGCTGCCAGGTACATGATGTTCTGGTAGCCGTACTGCGACCGGAAACTCCAGGTCGGCTCCAGGAAGCGAACTCGGCGCAGCACTTCGGCCCGGGACATCCCGGAGTTCGACCAGAGGCGATCGCCGCGAACCAGGCCGCTCCGGTGAGTCAGCAGGTCACGAATCGTCAGCTCGCGGGTGACATACGGATCGAAGAGCTCGAAATCCGGCAAGTAGGTTGTCACCCGGTCGTCCCAGTTGATCTTACCCTCATCGACCAGCAGCCCGAGCGTGGCCGAGGTAAACGCCTTGGTGGTCGAGCCGACCGCAAAAATGGTGTTCGGAGTCACGGCATCGGACTTGCCCAGCTGCCGTACGCCGTAACCGCGCATCAGCACCACGGAATCATTTCGCACCACCGCGAACGCAATGCCCGGAGCCTGCCAATCCGCGAGGGCTTTGGTGAAGTACCGGTCGATGGCCTGCACGTTCTGAGCAGTTGCGACGCCCGGAACGGCAATCGACACGACGAGCCAGAGCCAACGAATCATGAGCTCAATCCTCCGAGACCGAATGGATGCGTACAAGTTTGTATACAATAATCCGACCGAAGCCGGCCTTCGGCAAGGGTCGACCTCACCGCCTCGGATTCAGCGCCCGCGGCTGATGGCGAGGATAGACGACCTGCCCGCCCTGCACCTGCAAACGGCCGTCGCGAATCACCACCTCGACGTTGCCCAGATCCTCGATCCGTTCGTCGGGACGACCCGCCACGACCAGAACATCCGCCAGCTTGCCGGCCTCCAGAGTACCAAGCAACCTCCCCATATCGATCAGCTCGGCGTTGATCCTGGTGGCAATCTCCAGCACCTGCGGTACGGTGTAGCCGATCGAGACGAGCTGGCGCATCTCCTCGTGGTACGGCCAGGGCAGATACTGATACCAGTCGACTACCAGGTCGGTTCCGATTCCGATCCGGACCCCGGCCTCCTTCATCGCACGGACGACCGCGAGGTTGGCCTCCTGCGAGAAGGTGAACCGTCGGCTGGTCGAGCCGTAGTAGCCCCCCGACAGGGCAAAGATGATAGTGTACGGTACCAGGGTGGGGTTGGAGGCGACCCCCTTCTCTGCCATGAGGCGAATCGCCTCCGCCGACCGCGGCAACGGGTGCTCGATCATGTCGACACCCGCTCGCACCGCGCGATCGATGTAGAAGGTCTCCGCATCTGCGGTCACCATCAGGCCGAGCTCGTGGGCCTCCTCGACAGCCGCTTTGATCTCCTCCTCAGAGTAGTGGCTCGAGACCTTGATCAGGTCGGCGCCCTTCCGGAACTGTTCGCGCACCGCCTCACGCCAATCATCGGGACCGGAGGCCTCGCGAATGCTCGCGAGCGGCCGCGATCCCTCGAGGTCGACCTCTGCACCGTGCCCGCCTTTGCCCGTGATCAGGCTCCCGGCGGCAAGCACCCTCGGCCCGACAACCCGCCCCTCCGCAACCCATTGCTTGAGCAGAAAGGGCGTGTCGCCATTGGAGGCAACATCCCGAACCGTCGTGATGCCACTCTCGATATAGTATCGAAGCCGCTCCACCCCACGCAGCGCACCGTCGGCGATACTCCAGGCCCGCGCGTCGGAGTTGCCCGGCAAGCGGTAGTCGAGATGAGTATGCAGGTCGATCAGGCCAGGCAGGACCGTCTTGCCCGTGACATCGATCACCCGGGCATCGCGCGGCCAAGCCGTCGACTCAGGCGGTACGACGGCGACGATGCGATTGCCGGTGATCACCACGGTGCCCGGACGCGCAGCCGCGCCAGTGCCGTCCCAGACCCGGCCACCTCGCAATACGATCGAACCGGTCGGAACGTTGACGCCCGTCGGCATCGGGATGCGACGCGGATCATTGGTGACGGAGGTGCTGGAATCGATCCAGCGTTGTCGCTCCGTTCTCGGCACCTGACCCGACAACGGCAGGACCTGACAGAGGCTGAGACCGGCAAGCAGCAAAACGTGGCGCATTGGGATGCCCCGAGAGAAGCGCGTGGATCAGGATGGAGGGAACTCGGGGAATCTAGCCAACTCGGTCGACCGACCGAAAGGTTCCAGCGAGGAGGAACGCAGCGAGGCGATCCCTGCGGGGGCATCGGAACGACCGATGCCCCCGGCAGGCTAACCGTCCTCAGTTTGGCGCGTGAGCGTGCCCCACCCCGTAGTCGCGGCTGGAGCCGATGCTCGGCCCGGACAGATCCAAGCCCGTGTTGTTGATGCGCGCGATGTACTGCCGGATGGCGCCCGGGAACGGTTCTGTCCGCGCGCCGCGGCCAAACGGATCCGTATACCAGGTCGTCGGCCCATCGGCGTTGTTGACATCGAGTGAGTTGATATCGAGGAAGCGACGCACCCCGTTGAACGGCGAACGCGGGTCGGTATGCGCCATGCCGACGACTGCGGCAACCGCCGCACAGGGCGCCCCCCGCGCTCGCAGGCCGGCCGACGTCACAGTATAGCAGAGGTCGATCGGGCGCCCCGTGAAGTCCGGTTTGTCCGGGTCGAAGAAGCGACTCGGGGCAAAGACCTGGAAGTAGGGATCCATGTGCGCCAGGGTCCGCCCTTCGGGTGTCTTGATCACGAGCGATTGCTGCCAGCTCTCGTGCATGGCGTCTTTGAGCCGAGACTGGCTGCCTTCGCCGACCAGCAGGTGCCGCTCCGCACAGGTCCGGTCGGGCAGCACCCGCTGACCACCGCCGTTGGGCGAATTGGCTGGCGTCGCCGTCCCGACCTGGATCCGGGCGCCATCGCAGTTGCGGGTGAACTCACCGGGCCGCCCGATCGCGGCCATCATCGTGACCCGGACTTCGGTTCCGTCGTTGCATTTGGCGTGGTAGATCACCTCGTGCAGGTTATTGGTGAAGGCATCTCTCGAGTGGGTTCCCTGGTGCAGTTTGTAGAGGATGTCGCACCGCACGGACAGCACGCTGCCGCCCGCATTGGCCACCCGCATCTGCACGTCGTTTTCCCATTCGACCTTGTGGCCGACATGGTCCTCGTGCCGCCGGCCGCTGGGATCCCAGATATCCAGTTGCTCGTTGGCGTAGCCGAACGCCATCGCACCAACCGACTGCGCCAGACGAGACCCCGACGGGTCCCGGCCATGTTCGTGACCAAAGCTGCACCCCGTCGCCGGGTCGACCGGCGGATGCCAGGTCGGGTACGCCTTGCCATCCGGACCTACCGTCGAATACTGCTGGTGGACCGAGACCGGACACGTATCCGTCGGGCCCGGCCGCCAGGCGCCGTACGCAACGCTCGGCGACACTGAGGCAGGGTCAAGCCCGGCAAACGAGTCACCGCCACACCCGGCAACGGCGACGAAAACAGCGACCCCTGCGAACCGCCCAAGCAGATTCACCATCTGATTACCCCTCGCGATCAATGCCAGGTCAGGCCGATGCCGGCCTGGGCCAGAAGAACGTTGGCGCCGTTGGACAGCGTGTTCCGCTGATACTGAGTTCCGTTGTCGCGCGTGGTGGCCAGCGCCCCCTGCGATGACGCGAGCAGATTGAGAAACGGCACGATCGACATGTTGGGATTTACGCGGACCTCATAGCCGGCGCCCAGGTGGGCCGAGAGACCTCCGCCCAGGAGGCCGATCTGGACGGTCGAGTTGCTGTTCTCGAGGGCCCAGCGTCGGTACCGGGTAAACCCGAGACCGGCCTTGAGGAAGTAGCCGTGCTCAGGATTGGGATACCAGTAGCCGTTGGCAGCAAGCGACCAAACTCGCTGATTACCTCGCTCGTCGCTTCGGGTCCAGGCGTTCGCTTCCGCACCAACCAGCAGCTTCGGGTTCAAGGTGACGCCACCGCGCAGGTAACCGGAAATTCCGCGGCTCCCCTGTTCGCCCTCGCAGATCCGGCAGTTGAGTGTCGACGCACCCCCACCGATTCCAACACCCAGCCAGGTGCCCTGCCGAGACGCGACCGGGCCCCCGCCCGATCCGGCTGCGACCTGCGCGACCAGCGTCGGCGCCACCAGCCCGAGCCAGGCCGCCACGAGTACGACTCTTCCGACGTGCATACGCCTCCCCGATCAGTTGCGGCGGTTCCCCCGCCTGAGCCGGCCGAGTCGCCGGCCCCACCAGGCAGGTGGGCAGCTTGCGTGCCGCACGCGCCGGGCGCCACACTCGGGGCAGCGACGCAGTCTGATCCCTTCGGGTGCAATCGTTGGCACGAGAAACCGGATCCGATTGACGGTGAGATCCGATTAGATGGAAGAGGTGAAGGAGTTGGCATTGCGGTTCGCGGCAGGCGCCGGAGCCCGGCCGAGCGTACCGCAGGCCTCGGCCAGGCAGGCGCCCGACCAGGTTCTCACACGAATCCCGCCGGGGACCACCTGACGGAACCGACGAATACGTCTAGCTTGATCTGGGGGTTCACTGTCAACGCCGAACCAAAGACTACTCTCGACCGGCATTCGCTAAAGGCACACGCCCGATGACGACCACCCGCTCCTACCAGGCCGACCGCATCAATCTCGCCGCGGCATTCCGCTCAGCCGAGCGGCTGGGACTGCACGAAGGCATCGACAACCACTTCAGCTACGCAGTGGAGCCGGACGGCCACCGTTTCCTGGTCAACCCGATCGGGCTGCACTGGCGTGAGTTGCGGGCCAGTGACCTCGTACTAGCCACCTCCGACCGCACCATCCTCGAAGGCGACCTGCCAGTCGAGGACACCGCGTTTTTTATCCATTCCCGGCTGCATCTGAAGCACCCCCGCGCGCGCGCCGTCCTTCATACCCACATGCCGTACGCAACGGCCCTGACACTGCTGGACGGTGGCCGAGTCGAGATGGTGTCCCAGAACGCGCTGCAGTTTGCCCGGCGCATTGCCTATCTCGACGACTACGAGGGCCTCGCCCTCGACCACACCGAAGGTGACCGAATGGCGGCCGCCATGGGCGACAAGAGTGTGCTCTTCCTCGGCCACCACGGTGTTATCGTCACCGGCCCCAGCATTCACGCCGCCTGGAACGATCTCTACTTCCTGGAGCGGGCCTGCATGGTCCAGGTGCTGGCCATGTCGACGGGACGCGCCCTTCGCCCGATTCCAGACCGCGTGATCAACAGCCTGGTCGATGCCATGAACACCAACGCCGACGCTGCTGATCAACCGCGCAAACATTTCGAAGCGCTCAAGCGGCTGCTCGATCGCGAAGCCCCCGACTACCGCGGCTGAGCCTCAGAAGCGGCCGACCAGGCCCCGCGTCGCGGCGATCAGCTTGGCCGAGTCGTAGGCAATCCCGTCACGAAAGACCAGGACGGGATTGCCCATATCACCGATCCGGTCCGCCGGATTGCCCCGCACCACGACAGCGTCCGCCCGCTTGCCGATTTCGAGCGTGCCGACCTGACTGTCGATTCCCAGAATTCGGGCGCCGTTGCGCGTCCCGATGGTCAATGCCTCGATCGGCGTGAACCCGGCCTCGACGAGCAGCTCGAGTTGCCGAACATTGCCGTAACCGGCGATGGTCCCGCCATAGCCCGTCGGATCGCTGCCCGCACCAAGCGTCCCACCGGCTCGGACAAAGGCACGTTCCCAGGCTAGCGCGGTACGAAAGGCGTCCGCAAACCGAGCGCTGGTATCGCGGGCGAGGTGCTGCTGAATAAAGAGGTAGTCGTCGCGCAGCTCCGGACTCAACGCCTCCAGCACCCCGCTCGGCACCATTCGTCCCGGCACCATCGTTTCCCAGATGGGAAGTGTCGAGGTCATCGGAATGCCGCGGCGCACCAGGTTGTTGATCCCGTTCAGGACCGCCGGCTTACTGAGGTCGAGGGTCGCGGCGGTCTCGTAGACCCGGTTCTCACCAGGACACAGGTCGGGCTTCTTCTCAGGCACGAATTCGGTGTTGGTCAGGAGCCCATGCTCGAGGCCATCGATGCCCAGCGCCGCGGCTTCCGAGTGGGTCACGGAACAGAGATGCGCCGTTACCCGGTGGCCGAGCCGATGCGCCTCATCGATGATGGCGCCAAGGTCCTCGCGTGTCACGAACGTATACGCCTTGAACCAGGTGAAGCCCTCGTCGGCCCAGTAGCGCACCGCTCGGCGCGCAGCTTCGGGACTGTCGATGTGCTTGAAGTGCGGAATCGGGTACCCGGGACGGTCAAGAAACGGGCTGGTCAGGTAAATCAGCGGTCCCGCTTCCTGGCCCTGATCGATGGCGTGCTTGGCATTGAGATCCACGTATGGGGCGATCGTCCCAGCCGTACGCAAGGTGGTGACCCCGAAGGCCAGGTACAGCTTGGGAAAGCTGAAGTTCTGCGAGACGTAGCTGAAGAGCCCCGGCTGCCGCCGCCCCGTTGGATAGAAGAGATGCTCATGCAGCATCACCAGACCCGGCACCACCGTGTGCCCGGGCAGGTCCAGCACCTCCGCCCCGGGGGGGATGGCGACCTCGCCTCCCATGGCCGTGATCCGGCCGCCGCTGAAGACAACGGTCTGACCGTCTCGAGCGGCCGCCCCGGTGCCATCGACAACCCGCACATTCCGCAGCGCAATGACCGGCGCGTCATGCGCGACATACTGGCGCGCCAGCGGGCCCATGGCCGCCGCCTGTTGTGCGACACCGATCGTCGGCCAGCTGAGCAGCATGCCCAGCAGCATGACGGGCCACACTATCGTCGTCGATCGCCCCATGATCCTGATCCTCTTCGCGAGTCGTTACAGTCGTGCGATACGCAACGGTAGTCTCGCTGCCGACGGATTCCTGTCAACCGGCCTGGGCGGCTGCGCCAGATCAATCGCTCAGATCGACCACGGCACGCCCCCTGAGCTTGGGCGAGCCTTCCGCGTTGAGCAGACGAAGATCGAGGCTGACTCGCCCCGGAACGCCATCAACATCGACGGCGCTCACCCTCCCGGTGGCCGTCAGGACCTCTCCCGGGTACGTAATCGAGACGAACCGCACCCCGACCTCGCGAACCTGGGCCTGCGGAACCCAACCGGTCACCAGCCGTGCCAGGTAGGCCATGCCCAGCATTCCGTGCATGAAGACATCGGGATAGCCGGCCTGCCGGGCAAAGTCCTGATCGATATGCAGCGGCACGAAATCACCCGAGCCCGCGGCATAGAGCGCGATGGTCGTCCGCGAAAGCGGGGGAAGGCTCAACGGCGGCAAGGCAGTGCCGACCCCGGCAAACCCGCTCGGCTCAGTCATGGCGCACCACCAGGGTGCTCTCCGACTCTGCCACCAGCTCACCCGTGCTCGCGCGACGGACATCGAGTCCGAAGACCACGAAATCGAGCGTCCCGTTCTTCTTGCTGTACATGTCGCGAACTCGGCGCTGGACCCGCAGCCGGTCGCCGGCGCAGATCGGCTGATGAGGGATCACCTTTTCCTCCGCATGGAGCATCCGACCGACTGGAATGCCCAGATCGGCGAGGTACCCCAGGCCGGCGGGGTCGTCCATCAGCAGACAGAACGGCAGGGTGAGCGGAGCCAGAATCGATCGGAACCCGGCCGCCTGGGCCGCCTCCTCGTCGACATAGATCGGTCGCGTTTCTCCGATAGCGCGGGCCAATGTCCGCAGGCGGCCCTTCTCGATGTCAACTTCCCATGCGGGCCAGGTTCGGCCGATATGCGCGCGATCGATCATGCTATCTCCAATGATGACCTAAGGTCGAGTCCGCCCCAGGGCCTTCGCCAGATTCGAGGCGGAGCCAAGACTTTGACAGTGGCGCGCCAACGCAACACGTCATTAACTTGCGCTGAATCTGCAGCCGAGGCAGCAATGCGTGGCTCCGACAGACCGTCCAAAGAGCGCCCGTCGCTCATTATCGCTGAGTCGATATCTCCGGCGTTCCGGGCGGCGATGACCGCCCACCTGAACCGCTGGCAGTCGGATTACGGCAACCTGGTCGTGAAGGCGATCCGGGCCCGGCCGCGGAGCCGCGAGGACCTGACCCGAAAGCTCGACGACCTGCTCCGTCAGCGCGAGCGCGTCGGTCAAATCCTCGACACCCTGTCAGCGGCCTCGAATCATGTCGAGTGGGAAGCCACACGGGTGGCCGTTGAGCAGGCGTTCGAGGAACTCAAGACCAACACCATGAAGCTGCGCCGCCAGATTCGCGCGGCCTCGGTCCGCAAGGCAGGTACGCGGCGGGCTCAGCAGGACAAACGCATCGAGCGCCTGTTCCAGGAGGACTGACCCGCCGGCCCCCTGTATCAGCGAATCCCGAAGGCTCCCGCAATACCCTCCGCGATCCGATCAGGATTCGCACTCGCGACGTTGGTCAGCACGATTACCGCAAGCCGCTGCTCGGGAAACCGCATGTAGGTCGTCCGAAAGCCCGTCAAGGCGCCTCCATGGCTGATCCGCGGACGGCCCGCGAGCGAATCGAGACTCCAGCCATAGCCGTAGCCGTGCCGGGTTCCGTCGGTCAGCACCGTCGGCGCCCACATCTCTCTCTTCGACGCCGCCGTCAGCACACCGTTGCCTTCGAGCGCCAACTCCCATTTTGCCAGGTCCGCAACAGTCGAGACGAACGCTCCGCTCGGCCGCACCGCCGGGATGTCCTCGGCCCGCGACCAGACATTGTTGCGCCAGACATAGCCGTCCGCTCGGTGCGGAATCAGGCCGGTGGCCGTGGTAACACCAGTTGCCGTCATCCCGAGCGGTCGAAAAATGCGGGCCTGAAAGTACTCCTCCCAAGGCTGACCCGAGAGCCGGGAGATGATGTCTGCCAGGGCGAAGTAGCAAGTATTGCAATACGACCACTTGCTGCCGACCGGAAAGAGGAGGTCCCGGCCAAAGGCTCCCTTAACCACCACCGAGTCGGGTTGCTGTCGGTACGGATCGAAGGCCCCTTCACGCACGACACCCCCGGTGTGGTTCATGAAGTGCGCCAGCGTCAGCGGTGCCCAGCTTGCGGGGGCGTCGGGATAGTATCGGGATACGGGGTCGCTGGTCTTGAGTTTGCCCTCCTGAGCCAGCAGCATGACTCCGCTGGCAATCAGCTGCTTGCTGACCGACGCGATCTTGAAGACGGTCCGGTCCGTCACCGGTGTCTGCCATTCCAAGTTGGCAATCCCGTACCCCTTCGAGAGCACGACCCGCCCATTCTGGACCACCGCCACCGCCGCACCGGGGATATGCTGCTCGCGCATCTGGTGCGCCACGATCGAGTCCACCGCCCTGTTTGGCTGGCCTGCAACGTCGTTCCAGCCTGCCATGACCAGAACCGCAGCTACCCACCCGATCCACAGAGATCGCATAAACCCTCATCTGGAAGTGCATCGACCTGCCTGCCCGGACAAGTTTAATCACGACAACGTATCACCATGAACGGGGCCCAACCTTTCTCAGTCGGGCCTGCCGGCCTACCTTGCTGCCGATGTCACCCTCACTTCCCCACCCGTCAGCGGCGGCCTCCGGCGCATCCTCGCGGGGGACCTCGCCCCAGCGTGCGCTGGTTATCGGCGGCGCAGGGCGGATGGGCGCATGGCTGGCTGGATACCTTCGCCAGCGCGGGCTGACCGTCGAGATTGCCGATCCGGCCGGAGTTCCAGCCGGGTTCCAGCACTATGCCGACTGGCGGGAGACCGCGCTCGATCACGACCTGATTGCCGTGGCCGCTCCGCTCCGAACGAGCGCCGCGATCCTCGAGGAGATCCGCGAACGAAAGCCGCCCGGTATCGTCTTCGATGTTGGATCGCTCAAATCTCCGCTCCGAGCGGGACTGACCCGTCTTGCCGAGGCCGGGATTGCCACCACGTCGATTCACCCCATGTTCGGTCCCTCGGTCGAGGAGCTGACCGGCCGTCACATCATCGTGATCGATGTTGGTCACCCCGACGCGACCGCACGCGTCGCCAGATTGTTTGATGGCACCGGGGCCCGCCTCGTTCCCATGGCGCTCGATCAGCATGATCGGATGGTGGCGTACGTCCTCGGTCTTTCGCACGCGCTCAACATTGCCTTCGTAACGGCCCTGGCCGACTGCGGCGAATCGGCTGCCGAACTGATCCGTCTCTCGAGTACCACCTTCGACCGGCAGCTCGCGGTCGCGAGCCCCGTCGTCGACGAGAATCCTCACCTGTACTTCGAAATCCAGCGGCTCAACGACTTCGGACTGGATGCGCTCGATGCGCTGCGGGACGCGGTACAGCGGGTCCGGACGGCCGTGCAGGACGGTGATGAAGCCACCTTCGTACAGCTGATGGAGCGCGGGCGGGAGTACCTGCAGGAGCGGAAACCGGCCGATCGCTCGGATTGAGCAACCGGCCGGCGGAATGACTCAGGCGGAAAATACCGACTTCACCTGGGCAATCATCCAGTCGAGATCCTCTTCGGCAACGACCAGCGGTGGCGTCAGCCGCACCACCAAATCGTGGGTCTCTTTGCACAGCAGGCCCAGCTCAGCCAGCCGCTCGCAGTAGGGCCGGGCCGGCACGGTCAGTTCGATGCCAATCAGCAATCCGCGGCCCCGCACTTCACGAATGTGCGGATGTTTGATCGTTTTGAGGGCAGCAAGCACCTTGGCACCGAGACGAGCCGAGCGACCGGCAAGATCCTCGTCTTCCAGAATGGCCATCGCGGTTCGGGCCACGGCGCATCCCAACGGATTGCCTCCATAGGTGCTGCCGTGACTGCCCGGGTTGAACAGATCCATGACTTCGTCGCGACCGATCACGGCCGACACCGGATACGCCCCGCCCGACAACGCCTTGCCGACGATCAGCAGATCCGGCGTGACACCCTCGTGATCGCAGGCCCAGCGCTTGCCCGTGCGCCCGAGGCCGGTCTGGATCTCGTCCGCCATGAACAGCACGTTGCGCGTCCGACAGAGTTCGGCAGCCGCGCGCAGGTAGCCATCCGGTGGAATGTGGATCCCGGACTCGCACTGAATCGGCTCGACCAGGAAGCCACAGGTATCATCGTCGATCGCGGCGGCCAGCGCATCGAGATCGCCGAAGGGAATCCGGACGAAGCCCGGAGCAAACGGGCCGAAGTCGTCGCGATACGACTCCTCGGATGAGAACCCCACGATGGTGGTGGTCCGACCGTGGAAGTTCCCTTCGCAGACGATGATCTTGGCACGATCCTTGGCAATGCCCTTACGCCGATAGCCCCAGCGCCGCGCCGCCTTGATTGCCGTTTCGACGGCCTCGGCGCCGGTGTTCATCGGCAGGACCTTGTCGAGGCCTGCCAGCTCCGCAAGTTCCTTGACGAAGTAGGCGAGCTGATCGTTGCGGAACGCGCGTGACGTCAGCGTGACCCGGGCGGCCTGCTCCGTCAGCGTTTCGATCAGGCGCGGATGCCCGTGCCCCAGGTTGACGGCCGAGTAGGAACTGAGACAGTCGAGGAAGCGACGGCCTTCGACGTCGTAGACCCAGGCCCCTTCGCCTCGCTCGACCACAATCGGCAGCGGATGGTAGTTGTTGGTTCCGTAGCGCTCCTCGAGCGCAATGAACTCGCCGGTTTTTGAGGTACTGACTGCGGTCATGATGACCCCTTTCTGCCTGCCTCGACAGGCGCCGCCGGACCGAGCTGTCCGGCGATTCGTGTCGCTTCCTCGACGGCCCGGGCCAGCACCGAACGGATCTTCCCGTCCTCGAGCATCAGCAACCCACCGATGGTGCATCCGGCCGGCGTCGTGACGTCGTCACGCAGTGCGGCAGGATGGCGCCCGGTTTCCTGAACCATCTTGGCGGCGCCGAGCATTGCCTGCGCAACAAGCATCAGCGCCTTGTCGCGAGGCAAACCCACCCGGACGCCCGCGTCGGCCAGCGCCTCCATCATCAGGTACATGTACGCGGGCCCGCTGGCACTGAGCGCCGTGATCGCGTTGAAATGCGATTCGTCGAGCACCACACTCCGCCCGACGACCGCAAAGACCCGTTGCGCCAGCGCAAGGTGCTCCGGCCGTGCGGTCGGGCCACCGCACACTGCCGTCATCCCGTGACCGACAACGCAGGGCGTGTTGGGCATTGCGCGGACCCAGGCGTGCGCCGTGCCGAGGGCCGCAGCAAGCGTCGCGGTCGTCACGCCGGCGGCAATCGAGATCAGCAACGCATCGTCCCGAAGGCCGAGCATGCCAAGTCGACCGAGCACGGCCGGGATCTGCGCCGGTTTGACACAGACGATCACGATTGCCGCATCCCCCACACGAGGGCCAAAATCCTGCTCCACCGGGATGCCGAGTAGCTTGGCGACTCGGTCACAGGATTCGGGTGTTTTGCTGCTGGCCCAGAGCTGGTCCGGAGTGACGGCCCCCTGCTCCAGGAGTCCCTTGAGAATGGTTTGGCCCATGACCCCAGCGCCAATCACGCCGAGGGTGCGGCCGGAGGGTAGCAATGAAGTTTCAGTGGACACGAGAACGCTCCACGACGTCGCTGCCTGAAATGGTATCGGAATAACCTGCGGGGCGGTACATCCGGCTCCTTATGCCGCTAATCAGGCAAGAAATAACCGGCTCAATCGGAAGGCAAGCCCGAGCAAATCACGAGGTCACCGCTGTCCTGACAGCCAATCCATTCGCACCGGGTCGAACCGCCGATCCTCTCGCCTACAAGTGCGACGCTGGCCCCAGGTCGCCGGGAGGGTCGCCGATGGACAGAAGTCTCTCGGCAGCGCCGATCGATTCGTGCGACCCCGCCACCGCCAGCCGGTCGCCTGCCTGGAGGCGTTCCTCCGGCCCGGGCACGGGTATCGAGGCATCGGCGCGGGCAATCGCCAGGATCAGCGCGCCGGTCCGGCTCCGCAGCTCGAGGTCGGCCAGAGTTCGGCCCACCGCGTAACTCCCATCGCCGAGGGTTACCACCATCGGCGCGCCGAGGCCGGGCAGCAGTTCCTTGACCTGATCAGGCATCTCGAGCCGCTCCGGCCGCGCACCGGCATGCGCCTGACGCGCCAAGCCAGCCACGACGACTTCCGCACCCGCTTTGACGTGGCCGTCGAGGTCGGAGGCGCGCCGCCAGATCGCCACGGCGTAGCCCGCCAGAAACACGATCAGAATGAGCGGCCCCGTGAACGTCGACAGGAATGGCTGCGTCACCGCAACGACCGCCATGCCCGTCAGCAACACGATGACCAGTTGGAGCACCAGCGTCAGCAGCTGGCGCGGCGTGCGATTGAGATCCAACCCCTTGGCCACCGGGGGAAAGGCCCGCTGGGCCACCCGGTCGCCAAGCCGACGACCGAGACGTCCGATTCCGACCACGAGCGGTGAGGCCACCAACCCGGCGGCCACGATGATCGCGATTCGAGCCACACCTGGTGTAACACCGGTCGCGCCGACGGTCGCATCCACCAGGGTGGTGAAGAAGAGGCTGACCGCCACCAGGATGCCGCTCAGCACTGCGGCGTCGACCAGGAGCAGCCCGACGACGCGCCAGAAGCCGCGCCGTGTGGCAGCCGATTTTCGGGGCCGGTCGAGCCAGGAGCCGTACAGCGAGGTCAGGGTCTGCAGTCGCGGGGGCATCCGGCGATCGACGGCCGCCGCGACCCGACTGGAGTTCTGGACCAGCCACGGCGTCAACATCGTGGTAATGGCCGACACCGCGACTATCACCGGGAAGACGTACTCACCAGTCCTGCCGAGCGAGAGACCAAGCCCCGCGATGATGAACGAGAACTCGCCGATCTGCGCGAGACTCATCCCGGCCTGGATGGCCGTTCTCGTCGGGGTACCGGCCAGAAAAGCACCGAGAGCGACGCTGAAGATCTTGCCGACCACGACCACCAGCGTCAGCACGACGATCGGCTGCCAATGGGCGACCAGGAGCGCCGGATCGATCAGCATGCCGACCGACACGAAAAAGACGGCGGCGAAGAGGTCGCGCACCGGTTTGATGGCATGGTCGACGTGCTCACCAAGCCCGCCCTCCGCCATCAGCGACCCCGCCATGAACGCGCCCAGCGCAATCGAGTATCCAGCCTCCTGCGCAAGGTACGCCATCGCGAAGCAGATCCCGATTCCCATCACGACCACGATTTCCGGGGTGCTCCGCATCGTGGCCGCGCGCATGGCCCGGGGTATCACCAGAATCCCGATCCCGACCAGCAGCACCAGGAAGAGCCCCAGGCGACCGATAGTGATTGCCAGTGCAGACGCCGAGAGCCCTCCGCCCGTCGCAATCGCCGTGAGCGCCGCCATCCCGATGACCGCGATCAGATCCTCGAAGAGGAGGATGCCAACCACCAGATCACGCAGCCGGCCGGTGACCCGTTGCTCGTCGAAGACCTTGGCAATGATGGTCGTACTCGAGATGGCAATCGCGACGCCGAGAAAAATGCTTTCCAGGTGACCCCAGCCGAACAGCTGCCCGACCAGAAAGCCCAGCCACGCAACGATCCCGGCCTGAATCACCGCCGTCAGCCCCGCCGTCGACCCGAGCTTGACCAGCTTGCGAAGGCTGAACTCCAGCCCGAGCGAGAACATCAGGAGAATCACGCCCAGCTCAGACAGTGTCTGGACGATGGCCTTGTCGGCAACGAAACCAACCGGCACATACGGACCGACCAGCAACCCGGCAATCAAGTAGCCGAGCACGACGGGCTGCTTGATCCGCTGAAACAGGTACGCGACAAAGGCCCCGACGGCCAGGACGATCGTCAGCGACCGAAGAAACTCGTGCGCATCATGCATGGATAGCAACGTAAGGCCTGGCTCGGCCGCTCACTAGGGACGGCGCCCGGTCCGGGCCGCTTTCGACTTCAGCGCCGGCGGACGAACCGGATGCCGTGCGCCCGATCCGTGTCGATGACGAAACCAACCACACTCCAGGAATCGCCGTGACGTTGAAACTGATAGCGCCCTGACCCGGACCCCACCGGAACGAAGCCATCAGCGATACTTGGCCGAAGCGGCACCTCATCACCCCGATGATGCCGAATCACCAGGCGACCTTCCTTCACCGACACCGTCGCGGCCGCCCCGACGTCTTCGCTCCAGTACTCGCCAGCATAGGCCGCCAGCTGGTCGGCCGTGGGCGCCCCAGCCGGCGACGCGGCAAGTTCCATGATCCGGCCCGCGATGTAGGGATGGGGCCGCTCCACCACCCAGCGACCGTCCCGTTGCCGAAAAGTGAAGAGCCCCAGCGAATCGGCGCCCAGTTGATAGCGGTTGCCGCCGAGGGCCCGGAGCGGACGGCCCGGCGGCGTCAACCCGAATCGGAGCGCACCCTCGTGCACCGCGAACCGATAGAGATCGCGCTCGTTGCGGTAGTAACCGGCGTGCTCCGCCAGCTCGGCAGCGGTGCTCGCCGCCCCGGCGGGAACGATCGAGTCGGCCCGTGCCGGGAGCGCCGCGCCCAGCACGATGTCGACTACCTGCTCAGCAAGCAATGTCGGCGCCGCGTGATTCGCGTTACAGAGCACGGCAACCCCGAGATCATGCTCTGGCAACCGCACCAGGTAGGTCCGATAACCACCATCCGACCCCGAATGCGACCAGGTGACGGCTCCGCGATAGCTGCCGCGCGCGATGCCCAGAGCGTAGGCCAGGGTATCACCACTCGCCAGCACACCACGGGTTTCCATAGCCCGGATCCCCGCTGCGCCACCGACGGTGCCGTCGACAAAGTTGCGATGCCAGTGAACCAGGTCGTCGACCGAACTGTAGAGCCCGCCCGCGCCAACCGACTCGTAGAAGGGAATATCCAGGCGATACGTCGAGTCCGAGCCCCGCAGCGAATACGCATGCGTCCGCCCGGGCAGCAGGCTGGCCGGATCGCCGTGGAACCTGGTGCGGTGCATCCCGAGCGGTTTGAAGATCCGGTCCGTCGTAAACTCCGTGAGGCTGTGACCTGTGACCCGCTGGACGATGATCCCCATCAGCCAGTAGGTGGCATTGCTATAGCTGTAGTCCGTGCCCGGCTCGAACTCGAGTCGCTCCTGTCGGGTTACCGCGCTCAACGCATCCAGGAGCCGAATCGACTCGCCAGGGTACTGCAAGCCCCCGAGCACGAGGGGGGTCAGGCCGTCCCGGATGCCGCTCGTGTGGTTGATCATCTGCCGAATGGTGACACTACGACCGAACGTCGGCACCTCGGGCAGATACCGCTGGATGTCGTCATCGAGACGGAGGGCGCCATCCTGCTCGAGCAGCACCAGGGCCATGGCCGTGAACTGCTTGGATACCGAAGCGAGTTGAAAGGTCGACGCCGTACCGATCGGAACCCCGAGCTCGAGGTTGCCCATGCCATACCCCCGGGCGTAGGCAATCGAGCGACCTCGATATACGCCGACCGCACAGCCCGGTGTCGCGGTGCCGGCAAACCGGTCGAAGACGCGGTCGATGGCCCGAGCCTGGGCGCCGCCGATTCTTTGCGCTGCCACGGGCGCGGCCCCGCCCAGAATGAGCGCGCCAGCCAGCCCAACGACCACCTGATCGAACCTTGGGAAACGCATACTGGCTCTCTGGAGAGAAGGGATGCATCGCCCGGCACCACCTTGCCCGGCGGCGAACGACTCGATGCCCTCTGAACAGCGGGAAGGCGGTATTCTAACAGCAGGCCGCCCGGGTACGATGCGTCACAGTTGCGGCAGCGGTCCCGTGGATGATAGGCTTGTTACCGCAACCGCATCATATCGGGGCATCGATGGACCAGGACAGACAGGCGTTCGATGACCTCTTCAGTCTGGCGTATGAAGAGTTGCGTCGCCTGGCCTCCAGCGTCCATCGGGACGACCCCCACGCCTCGATGAACCCGACGGCGCTGGTCCACGAAGCGTGGCTCAAGATGGCCAATTCGCCCGGCCTGGCCGCCACATCGCAGGTGCACTTCAAGCGGATTGCCGCCCGCGCCATGCGACAGATCCTGGTCGATGCCGCCCGCCGGCGCAACGCTCGCAAACGCGGTGCTGGCGTCGCCGTGATTACCTACGACGACGCCGCGTCCGCCACGCCAACCTCGGCCGATGAACTGCTCGGCCTCGACGCGGCCCTGGACGAACTCGCCCGCCTGAGCCCGCGCCAGGCGACGATGGTCGAGAGCCGCTTCTTTGGCGGACTCGAGACCCGCGAGATTGCCGAAGAACTGGGCATCTCCGAAGCAACCGTACTGCGCGACTGGCGCGCGGCCAAGGCGTGGCTCGGTCGCGAGCTGCAGCGATCCCTCTGATGGATCCGAAGCGCTGGGAACGGGTCCAGGCGATCTTTCACGCCGTCGCCGACCTGCCACCCAACGAGCGAACGGCCGCCCTCGAGTCGGAGGCCGGTGGCGACAGGACTCTGATTCAGGACGTTCGCACCCTACTCGATGCCGACCGCGACCAGCACCCGTTGCTCGGACAGGACCTCGCGTCGGTTGCCTCCTCGATGCTGAACGACGCGGACGCCCGCCCCTTCGATCAGTCCTTCGGGCCTTACCGGTTGATCCGTTTGCTCGGCGAAGGAGGCATGGGTGTCGTCTATCTCGGCGAGCGTGCCGACCTGGCGAGCGTCGCCGCGATCAAGATTCTGCGCGACACCCTTTCGCCCTCGCGCCGCCACCGGTTCGCGGTCGAGCAGCGGACCTTGGCCGGGCTCAGCCACCCGGGCATTGCCCAGCTCTTCGACGCCGGCACCCTGCCCGACGGCACCCCGTGGTTTGCCATGGAGTACATCAAGGGGCTGGCCGTCACCGAGTACTGCGGGCGGCAACGGTCGACCCTGGCCGAGCGTCTGTCGATCTTCCGCGCGGCGGCGCTGGCGGTGCAGCATGCGCATCAGCACGCCGTCATTCATCGCGACATCAAGCCCTCGAACATCCTGGTTCGCTCGGATGGCGCCGTCAAACTGCTCGATTTCGGGATTGCCAAACACTTCGCCGACACGGACGGTGGTGCCCCCGATCAGACACGCACCGGCCTCCGCCTGCTGACGCCGGCGTATGCCGCACCCGAGCAGTTTACCGGCGGGCCGCTCGGTACACCGACCGATGTCTATGCGCTGGGGGCCGTTCTCTTCGAACTGCTGACCGGTCGGCGCGCCTCCGAAACAGGCAACGAAGGGGACCCTGCCAGCCGCGCATCAACGACGTCACGACCGTCGACGGTCCCCGATGCTCCGGTGTCCGCCTCCCGCAGCGAGTGGGCCGACCTCGACGTGATCTGCCGCACGGCCATGCACCCCGACCCGACCCGGCGCTACCAGACCGTCGACGCCCTGGTTCGCGACTTGGATCGGTACGAGGCCGGGGTACCCCTGGAGGCGCGAGCCGACTCGCTGAGCTACCGACTCGGCAAATTCGTGCGACGGAACGCCCGCCCGGTTGCCGCAGCCGGCACCGTCGCCGCCGCGGCGCTCGTGATGGCCGTCTTCTACACCGTGCGGCTCGCCGAAGCGCGCGACCTCGCCGTCGCGCAGGTCGAGCGAACCGGGCGGATTCAGGGCTTCATGATGAACCTGTTTGCCGGCGGAGAGGCAGCCGTCGGGCCAGCCGACAGCCTCCGGGTCGTGACGCTGGTCGAACGGGGTATTCAGGAGGCCCGTGGCCTCAGCACCGAGCCACAGGTCCAGGCAGAACTGTATCTCACGCTCGGCAGCATAGCCCAGAAGCTGGGCAGGATGGCCCAGGCCGACACGCTGATCCGTGCCGGACTCGACCTGCGACGCGAACGCCACGGACCTCGTCATCCCGATGTGGCGAAAGCAACAGTCGCGCTGGGTCTGCTTCGGCTGGAGCAGGCGGAACTCGAGGCCGCCGACAGCCTGATCCGCCAGGGCACGACCCTCAGCGAAGCACTGCTCCCCGCCAATCATCCTGACGTGCTCGCCGCGCGCACCGCACTCGGTCAGGTGCTCTCGGCTCGCGGTGACTACCCGGGCGCCATTGCCCTGCTGTCGGAAACCCGCGGTCGGTATCCAACTGGCATCGTAACGCCGGAACTCGCCAGCACGCTGTCTGTGCTCGCCAGCGCCCACTTCTACGCCGGCAATTACGACACGTCCGACTCGCTCAACCACCGGGTCCTGGCCATGACCCGGCAGCTCTACGGACCAAGCCACCCGCTGGTTGCCGAAGACCTCGCAAACCTGGGAGCGATCCAGCACGATCTGGGACGCTATGCCGAGGCGGAACGGTATCATCGGCAGGCGCTTGCCATCGTGGAGCCGTGGTACGGCGCGGACCATCACCGCACCGCCCTGGCGCTGACGCTGATCGGCCGATCTCTGCTTTTCCAGCAGCGTCGGAGCGAAGCCGTGCCGATTCTGGAACGTGCGCTTGCCATCCGCGAACGCGTCTTCGGGCCCAATCATCCTTCGGTGGCATCGACGCTCAGCGATCTGGGGTCGATCGCACTCGCCGAGGATCGCCTGGACGAAGCAGACTCACGTTTCGCGAGGATGGCAACCATCTATCGCACGGTCCACGGACCCAATCACTATCTGCTCGCCACCGCCTTGTCGAATCTCGCCAGCGTTGCCGTGGAGCGCCGTGACTATCGGCGCGCGGAGGCCCTCTATCGCGAAGCGATCGAGGGCTACCACCATAGTCTCGGCCCCGACAACCTGAACACGGGGATAGCCCGGATCAAGCTGGGGCGGGCCCTGCTGCGTCAGAATCGCCATCGCGAGGCTGCGACCGAAAGCCTGGCCGGCTACGAGATCCTGGCGAAGCAGACCGATCCGGCCGTCAGCTTTCTCAGAGCCGCCCGAACTGACCTGGCTGCTGCGTATACGGCCCTCGGCATGACCGCCGAGGCGGATCGCTTCCGCGCCGAACTGGCCGAAACGACCTCGCCTCCCACGCCGTAACCATGTCGCACTTCGTTCCCAAGCTGCTGACCACCCTGCAAGGCTACACGCGGCCGCAGTTCGCTGCGGATCTGACGGCCGGTGTCATTGTTGGTGTCGTGGCCCTTCCCCTCTGCATTGCCTTTGCCATTGCCAGCGGCCTCACGCCTGAACGGGGGCTCTACACGGGAATCGTTGCCGGCCTTCTGATTTCATTGCTGGGCGGATCACGGGTGCAGATCGGCGGCCCGACGGGGGCCTTTGTGGTCATCGTGGCCGGGATCGTCGCTCAGTACGGGGTGGATGGGCTGATCGTCGCGACGCTGATGGCCGGGTTTCTCCTCGTGGCGATGGGCCTGCTCAAGCTCGGCGCGGTCATCAAGTTCATCCCATTCCCCGTCATCACGGGGTTCACGGCCGGCATTGCGCTCATCATCTTTTCCCAGCAGATCAAAGATCTGCTGGGCCTCTCGATCGAAGCCGTGCCTGCGGAGTTCTTCGGCAAATGGGCCAGTTATCTGGCCCACGCAAGCACCGTGGATCTCACGACCGCGGTGCTCGGCTTCGGGACGCTGGCCATCCTCGTCCTCTGGCCCCGTGTGTCGACCAAAGTTCCGGCGCCCTTCGTTGCCCTGGTTGCCGGTACCGTCGTCGTCGCCTTCTTCGAGCTGCCGGTCGACACCATCGGGTCGCGCTTCGGTGTCATCGATGCGCGCCTGCCGAGCCCGCACTGGCCGACCGTCACAGAACGGATGCTGATCGATCTCGCAGCGCCTGCCCTGACCCTGGCCCTGCTCGGCGCGATCGAGTCGCTACTCTCGGCAGTCGTGGCGGACGGGATGATCGGCAGCCGCCATCGCAGCAACATGGAGCTGATCGCGCAGGGGGCGGCAAACATTGCTTCTCCGCTTTTCGGCGGCATGCCGGCAACCGGCGCCATTGCCCGCACGGCGACCAACGTCCGGAACGGCGGACGGACCCCGATCGCGGGCGTGGTGCACGCCCTCACCCTGCTGGTCATCACCCTGTTTGCCGGGCGCTACGCCGCGATGATTCCGATGGCCACGCTGGCCGCCATTCTCGTGATGGTGGCGTACCATATGAGCGAGTGGCGCACCTTCCGGTCCGAAATCCGCGGCGCGCCGCGTACCGACGTCGCGATCATGCTCGCCACCTTCGGGCTGACGGTGCTGGTCGACCTCAGCGTCGCCATTGCGGTCGGAATGGTTCTCGCCGCATTTCTGTTCATGAAACGGATGTCAGAGATCGCAACCATCGAGCCGATGGGTCTGGAGCAGGAATCGGGGAGCGATGAACTTCGTGAGGAGACCAAGCAGGCACAGCGGCAACGGGTACCTCGCGACGTCAAAGTCTACGACATCAACGGACCGTTCTTCTTCGGCGCGGCAGAGTCATTCAAGGATGCCCTGCGGCAGGTCCACTGGAAGCCACGGGCTCTGATTCTCGACATGGACGACGTGCCGGTGATCGACTCGACCGGGCTCAGGGCGCTGGCCGAAGTGGTTCGCCAATGCCGCAAAGAGGGCATTCAGGTCCTGCTCTGCAACCTCGACCCCCGGGTCCGCGCCACCGTCGCCGCGTCCCACCTGTCACAGCTCTTCGAACCTGGCGAGCTGTCGCTCAGCTTTGATGAGGCCCTGATGGCCCTGGGCGGAACAGGCGAGCATCCGTCAAGCGTCACGCCGAACTGACAGATCTACCCGCCACCGGTCCGAGGGCTCACGCCCCGGTGTCCGCACCTTCACCGCGAAGCCGGTACTGCAGCGCGCCAGAAGGACAGGTTCGAATCATCGCGGCCACCTCCGCAGCCGGCGCCGCCTCGGGAGCGATCCATCGCTTGCGACGAATATCGAAAACGGCAGGCAGGGTCCGGACACAGACGCCGGAATGAATGCACACGTTGGGATCGAAAGTGACCGTGATCTCGTCCGTCTCATAGCTCTGCACACGCTTGGTCATCTGACCTCCTCGTTCGTCCCGCCCGCCGACCGCCGATACCCGCCGCTCGCCAGGAAGGTAAGCGCCCTCTCGCCGGACGGTAGCCTGCCATTGTCGCTGCCCTGTAACGCAGCACCTCCGGCACAGCTGCCCCGTCTCGACGACCCCGATGGGGGCGAGCGATCCACGCCCGTCCGGACGCGATGCGAACGGGAACTGCGCATGGACGGACCATAACCCGCTTTCTGCGCATTTTGATGTGCCCGACCCGACGTGGCTCGGCGTCACCCCGATAGAGACCGCATCCGGAATCGGCGCCCGGCACGAGTAGATTTCGTTCGCACCTGCCGAACCCCGGGCCGACTCTCGAACACTGGCGGAATGCGACGATCACTCTGGAAGGAGGCAGCTCATGCAGCACGAACGCAACCATGACCGAGAGCGCTGGCCTGATCTCAAGGACCGGATCCTGAAGCGCTGGTCGAACCTGGCAGAAAAGGAGCTCGACGCCACCGAGGGCGACTGGGACCGGATTCGCACCCTGATCGCGGCCGAGTACGGTATCAGCGGGGAGAAGGCCGAGCAGGAGATGGATGCCCTGTTGACCGGGAATGCGGCCTACTCCGCCGCGCCGACCTCAACGCGATCGCCGGCCGATCGAGCGGGACGCGCCCCCCAGCTGGATGATGAGGCAGTACGGCGCAGAATGGGCGGACCGGTGCATCGCACCAACTGAGGAGCCGGCCCGATCCGCACCATGGGGCCTGGCTGGTCAGGTGCGCCGAGCGCGGTCGAAGTGAAAGAGGCTCTGGTCGGGATGCCGTCGACCCTCTACCTGCGCACTAATCAGCTCGGCGGCAATGGTGCTGAAGACGATTCCATTGCCGCCGTAGCCCAGGGCCGCAAACGCTCGACCCTCGCCCGGAAGCCGTCCGATGTACGGTAATCCGTCCGGCGTGGCGGCAAACGTGCCAGCCCAGGCGAAGGCTCGTTCGAGCGACTCAATCCCCAGCAAGCGCGCCGCTCGCGTTTCGAGCGCGCGGACCCTGACCGGCAACAGCGCATCGCGCCCGTCCGCATGCCGAAACGGCACGTCCATGCCGCCCACCAGGACACGGCCATCGACCGTGGTGCGCATGTAGGTGTACGGCCGCGCCGTTTCCCAGAAGACCGCACCCCGACCGAGCGGGCCCGGGTACGGCCCGGGCTGGGTCACGAATGCGTAGGTGCTGTGCAGCGCGACCGCTCCGTTCGGAACCTTGGGCGGAAGCTCGTACCCCGTCGCAAATACGACGAACCGCGCCATGCACTGGCCGCGCGTCGTCATGACTCGGCATCGGGCCCCCTCATCCTGCCATTCGAGCAGCGCCGTCCTCGGGCAGACGATGGCACCGGCGGCCACCGCCCGGTTCAGCAGACGCCGGGTCAGCGCGACCGGGTCGACCTGCGCAGCATGCGGCGTTTCCAGCGCGGCCGCACCCGGAACATCATAACGCGCCGCCAGCTCGCGCCGGGTCAGCGGACGGACATCGAAGCCATGAGCCTGGCGCAGTTCGGCCTCATGCCTGAGCCGTTTGGCATCTCGCCGGCGTGAGGCGAGGTACACACTGGTGACGCGCTGGAAATCGCAACCGTCACCCAGGGAGGCCGCCAGCGCAGCGAGATCGTCAATGGCTTCGGCACACCGGCGGTACGCGCGCACCGCCTGATCGATGCCAACACGATCCGCCAGCGACCCGAGTTCGACATCGAGTTCATACTGCAGCAGGGCGGTGCTGACACCGGTACTACCCTCAGCCGGGGCGTGGCGCTCCAGGACGACTACCTCCCGCCCCTCCCGGACAAGGGCATCGGCCAGCAGGGCGCCGGTAATGCCGGCCCCGACGATCAAGACGTCAGCGCGAGAGGGCAGCGGCCGCTCGGGCGGCTCGAACAGGCCATTTCGCATCAGCCAATAGGGCGCGCCGGAGGCGATGCGCATCTTCGACGGAACGGTCATCCGGGGTCTCGGTCTGCAGGTGCACAAGAGTGGCCGCCATCCGGGCTGTCGACGTAGCCCGACCGGCCAAGGGTATGACGCTTCCCGCCTGGAGCTGGCGCACCAGACGAGGCCCCGAGGGCAATGACAAAAGGCCGACGCGAGTTGCTCGCGCCGGCCCCAGATATGCCGGGACATGGGCCTGGATAGAGTTGAACTATCGACCTCACGCTTATCAGGCTAAGGCTGGGGCATCCATCCGCCGGCATCCTGCCGGCTAAACCCTTGACGGTCAACGCTCTTGCCGGGGCGGGCCGACATCGAGGCCGAATCCTGCCGGGTCTAATGGACACCAAAACGGACACCTAAGATGCTATGGTGTCCGTTGAGCCTGGCGTAGCCGACGCTCTACAGCGGCGGAAGGACCTTCATTCGGAACGCGATTAGCTCGCGGAACTCGAACTTCACCAAGCGGCCCGGTTGTCGCAGGTTGCCGTCGAACCTAGACCGGATCTCGCTGTGCGCATAGTTCATCACGCCATCGGTATCGGCTTCGGGGCAGTGGAATACAAAGAACTCGTAAAGGCCCTGCACCTTGCATTCGAGGCTGGCTGGGATATCTCGGACCTCGAACACACCGACGCTCCATCCGGGCTTGAGTCGGACCACGTCATACGGTTCAGAGTACTTCCCTCGATTGACTGAACATTTCGGGAAATGAACCTGCTCGGCAATGGCTTTTTTTATTGCGGACTGTGTAGGGCGTCGCTCGAGACTCAGGCGTAGGTAGAGCTCTTCGGTGGGGTCGAAGTCCTGATCCGGATCGATAACCATTCCTGCGGCGCCTGCGGGGCTACAGGGAGAGAAAGATGCCAGTGTCGTGAATCAGCCCCTCAATGGAATCCTTGTTCCGAGCGACCTCGCGGACGTTCGTGTCCCGCCCCGCAGACATGGCCACCAGAATCTCACCACTGTTGGCAATCTCGACCGTGACTCGCCGGATGTCCGAACCAAAGACCGCGGCAACACCCCCATCGGGCGAGGCTCCGACGTGCACGGGCACTTGGTCGCGGTGGGAATACTGGTTGAGCAATGAGGACATCGCAGCAAGGGCTTCCAACGTGGGGCGTTCCGCGCCGTACTCGTCCCAATCGACCGGGAGGGCACGCAACTCCGCGAGCTGCCTAGCCCAAAGTGGGCCCGCCTGGCTCGCATTTATTGCCCTTTCGTACACCTCGCCTGCTTTTGTACCGCTCGCCAGTGAGGGCTGGGCCTTTCGCGGCGTCTGTGTCGGCCCGGCGAAGCTAGCTGACAACGCCTCAATGTCCCAAAGACCCGTCGCGTGGTCCGTGAAAGAACCACCACTTGACTGCGCAACCGCTGGTGTCATGCTTCGTCGGCGCCCTTCTCTTTATGGGATTCCAGCTTGTCGAGCTGGATGCCGAGCCAAACGATGATTGCCCTGGCCGCGCGAGGTGACAAAACCGCACCAACCTCGACTTCCCGGATGATCCCGTCGCGCGAAACCCGCTTGCTTTGGTCTTCCTCCCCGAGCTTTTTCCCATCGACCGAGTACTCGATATACGTAGGAAGCGCGGGCCGTTCGGAATACAAATTGATGTTGATGTT